>NZ_JADFCM010000001.1:1500000-1632598 GCF_015234585.1 Pseudalkalibacillus hwajinpoensis | reverse complement strand
TAGCAATTTCATCCTTAATCTTAGTCATTAGCTCCGTTGCTTTATCTGCACCAATACTATCGCTCAATTTTGCAGTAGTGACAAGCTCTTCATTTGCTACTTGTTTTTGCTCCTCAGGTATCACTTCATCTGTGCTTAACTCATAAGCTTTGATTAAACCAGTTAATGCAGCCGTACCTGAAACCTCCATTGGTGCTGTCACATAAACATCAGCATCTTTTACTCCAGCTGTTATTAAAGCATTTGCGTACATTTCATCTGTTACCCAATTAATATTTTTTGTTTCAACGCTTAAACCAGCATCTTTTTCACCAATGGTTATGGAAGAAGAAGATAAGGCACGGGTACCGATCAGCGCTTTACTTATATAATTCCCAAGATATTTATGCTCTTCTTCATTTGATACCGTTACCGTCATTGCATTTTCCGGAGCTTCCATTTCATCAACTAGCTTCTGTTTTTGCTCTTCAGATAGATCTTCACCAAGTGTAACGATGACATCCCCGACGCTCGCATCCGCTTTTGCCACCATAGGAATAATAGACATCATTAACACCATCGACAATAAAAACGGCAATCCTTTTTTAAGCATGTTTTTGGTCTCCTTTTAACGTGAGGCTCTAATGAAGAGTAACTCAGTTAATCTCCCCATCTCTTAGTATTCTACTCGACACTCGATCGAAAGAAAAGATAATTCACTAGGAAATCTGTCATATCATGGAAGGACAAGCATATCGTAGTACAAAGGAAATCATTCTGAAGGAGTTGCGAGAGATGCGAAAACTATTGTTAAGTTCCCTATTTCTGCTTGTCCTTCATACAACTTATTATGATTTAACAACAGGAACTCTTACAAATAACAGAGCTATTTCAGAAGTATCAGAAGCAGTCGAAGTGGGTTCACCTGAAAAAAACTCTCCCTATGTGGTTTATAAAATAAATGCTGGCGATACTGTTCTTTCTTTAGTAGAAAAAGCGAACGGCTCAATACCGGTTCCGATTGAAACGGTCGTTCACGATTTTGAAACATTAAATAAAATTCATCCAACTCTTATACAAATCGGGGAAGAATATAGGATACCAACTTATGACCAAACATCTGCTCAATGATTATTTCTTGTCAATAGCTCTCTAAAGTTGCTACAATGGGATAGTATTACAGATGAGTCTTATTCCCTACAAGGGAGTATATAAAAGCGATCTAAATCATGAGGTAAGCAATCCTACATGTAAAAGGAGCGATTTTCGCATGAATGAAATTACCCACCGTAGTCAAACTAGACCTGTTAAAGTAGGTCCTTTAACAATAGGCGGTAACGATGAAGTTATTATTCAAAGTATGACAACAACCAAAACTCACGATGTGGAAGCAACAGTTGCTGAAATCAATCGTCTTGAAGAAGCTGGTTGTCAGATTGTACGAGTAGCTTGTCCAGATGACAGGGCAGCAGATGCAATCCCTGAAATCAAAAAGAGGATTAATATCCCTCTTGTCGTTGATATTCACTTTAATTATAAGCTAGCACTAAAAGCCATTGAAGGTGGAGCAGACAAGATACGTATTAACCCTGGTAATATTGGACGTCGCGAAAAAGTGGAAGCTGTCGTAAAAGCTGCCAAAGCAAAAGGCATTCCGATTCGCATTGGCGTTAATGCTGGTTCACTTGAGCGAAAAATCCTTGAAAAATACGGCTATCCTACAGCTGAGGGAATGCTAGAAAGTGCCCTCCACCATATCAAAATTCTTGAAGACCTTGATTTCTACGATATCATCGTCTCCATGAAAGCTTCCGATGTTAACCTTGCAACTGAAGCATATGAACTGGCAGCACGTTCTTTTAATTACCCACTGCATCTCGGAATTACAGAGTCAGGCACTCTATTTGCAGGTACAGTTAAAAGCGCAGCCGGTCTTGGTGTTATTCTTTCAAAAGGAATCGGAAATACGGCACGTATTTCTCTTAGTGCGGATCCGGTTGAAGAAGTAAAAGTAGCTAGAGAGCTTCTTAAATCATTTGGACTTGCAGCGAATGCAGCCACATTAATTTCTTGTCCAACTTGTGGTCGTATCGAAATTGACCTTATTTCAATTGCAAATGAAGTGGAAGAGTACATTTCAACAATCAAAGCACCTATTAAAGTAGCCGTGCTTGGATGTGCAGTGAATGGTCCAGGTGAAGCGCGTGAAGCTGATATCGGTATTGCAGGTGCACGTGGTGAAGGTCTCCTCTTCCGACATGGTGAAATTATCCGTAAAGTTCCTGAGGAAACCATGGTAGAAGAGTTGAAAAAAGAAGTCGACAAAATAGCAGAAGAACATTACAAGAAAATGGCAGAAGAAAAAGAGAAAGCTGAAGCTAACTCTTAATTCTTTTTCTTGATCAAAGAAGAAAAGCCAGGCACTTTTAAAGTGCCTGGCTTTTCTATTAAGGTTTTCAACTAAAAGAACGGTGCGAAGAATAAGCTGATGATCATTGAAGCGGCACCAACACCAATCGCCCATGATCCGAGCGTTGTTAGTCCCTTTCTCCTAGCAACAAATCCTACGACGATTCCCGCTGCTCCAAGAATGACGGGAAGTATGAACAAGGAAATAACCGATAAAGCAAGAGCAGCTACACCCACTCCCACTCCTGTTCGATCCTGTTCCTGTCTTTTAGCTTCAAAGTGTTCATGATGCTCCTCAGCAGTTGGACGTTCATTTTCAGGCGACTGTAAATAAGGACGGTCTAATACACCAGGGGCTACTTCAGCTGCAGCTTCCTCAAGATATTCCTCTTCCGATTCGCTGCGAACTTCGCGCTCCTCGATAAAGTCCAGATCGTCATCATGTCTGTCTTCTGTCATATACATCCCTCACTTTACCTTGTTGTGGAGCATGATTAGTATTTGTCAGTGAGTGTAAGAATATGTTCGTTCAATCAGTAAGATAATCCCAACTCCTTCTTATTGCCTTTCTTTTCTATGATATGATGAAAAGAGAGCAAATCAAAAAGGAGTTTTATTATGACGATCAAAAGACTCGGACTTGATATTGATGGCACTGTAACAAGTCCTAAAACCTTTCTTCCTTATTTAAATTCATCATTTAATAAACAATTATCATTACATGATATCACTCAGTACAATCTTGCTAACCTTCTCGGCATTCCTCAAAAAGAGTTTTTTGAGTGGTTAAAAACAAATGAAGAAAAAATTTACGCAAATGCCCTTATCGCGGATCAAGCTCATCCTATCCTAGAAGAATGGAAAGTGGATTATGAACTTTTCTACATTAGTGCAAGAGGGGATCATTTACTCAACACAACAAAAGACTGGTTTACATCAAATGCCGTCCCTTATCATCACATCGAACTTATTGGAAAACACGATAAAATTGATTCCATTAAAGAACATAGCGTTGACGTTTTTTTTGAGGATAAATACGATAATGCATGTGCGATTGCAGAGGAATGTGAGATCCCAGTGATCCTTTTTGACACTCCATACAACCAAGGAACAGTGCCTTCTAATGTATCTCGATTGGAAACCTGGCCAGAAGCTCAACAGTGGCTTAAACACCATAATAAAAGCGGAAGAGCATAATTATGCTCTTCCGCTTTTAGGCGTGCGCCTGACATGCACCACAGCGACCGTACACTTCAAATTTATGTCCTGTTACTTCAAACTCAGAGTCCCCTACTGGAATGTTCTCCATTGGACAGGATTCTATTTGGCGAGTTTTACCGCAATCCAGACAAATGAGATGATGATGATGCGTTTTCGTTGAACAGCTAAGACGATAGCGTTTTTCACCGTTCCATTCTGTCTCCTCTAATATCGTTAAATCCGCAAACAGAGTTAAGTTTCTGTAAATCGTATCAACACTCATTCCAGGATAGCTTTCTTGCATATGGTTCAGCACATCTCTTGCTGAAAGGTATCTCTTTTCTTTGGCGAAAAGAGTGACGAGATCCTCCCGTTTTTCAGTGTATTTATAACCTTCATCCTTTAAAATACGCAATGCTGTAGAGACATTCATATATCCACCTCATTATGTTAAGATTTCCACTGTTTTAATCTTTTGAATAGAAGAACGAACAACAAGATCAATGCTGATAGAATAACAATTGTTCCACCCGGGGCAATATCTAGATAATATGCCAGAACCAGTCCACCAAGCACCGCAACTTCTCCCAAAATAATGGAGTATGCGATTGTTTGCTTAAATCCTCTAGCTATTCGAATACTTGCAGCAACAGGAAGCGTCATAAGCGCCGAAACGAGTAGTACACCTACAATCTGCATCGAAACGGCAATCACGAACGCGACAAGTAAAATGAAAATGAAATGAATCCACTTTCCTCTAACGCCTGATACGATTGCTTGCTCTTCATCGAATGAGAGAAAAAATAGTTCTTTGTATAATAAAATCACAACAAGTACGACAATAATCGTTATCACTGCCACAGCCATTAAGTCACTTCGACTAATGGCAATGACGCTTCCGAATAAATAATTAAATAGATCAGAATTGAATCCATCTGCTAATGATAAGAATACGACCCCAAGTCCAATCCCCCCAGATAAAGTAATGGGGATCGCTAGCTCTTCAAAATGCTTGTACACTTTTCGCAGTTGCTCAATAAATAACGAACCCGCTGCTGAAAATCCCATTCCCATATAAACAGGATTAACGCCCTGCCAGAATGTAAAATACTTACCTAGAAGTAAACTAGCAGCTATTCCTGCCAAAGTAATATGTGATAAAGCATCCGCTATTAACGCCTGTCTTCTAACAACAATAAACACTCCAAGTAGCGGCGCAATAATTCCAATTAATATGCCAGCCAAAAAAGCGTTTTGCAAAAACTCAAATTTCCATAAAGCTTCTATCATTTTCTAAATGCCTCCGTGATCATGGTCGTGACTTAGAACGTGAACATGATGGCCATAAAATCCAGATAGTTCACGATCATTAAACTGTTCAAATTCATTTGTTTCACCATGAAAGTGAAGGGTTTTATTCAAACATGCCACGTGCGTTACTTTATCCGTAATCGTTCCGATATCATGTGTGACAAGAAGCAAGGTAATGCCATTCTCCTGATTAAGCTTACCAAGAAGTTCATAGAAATCACTCGTTGAATTAGCATCTACCCCCACCGTAGGTTCATCAAGAATAAGAATTTCTGGTTTACTGACAAGCGCTCTTGCAATAAACACTCTCTGCTGCTGTCCACCAGAAAGTTCTCCAATATTACTTGATGCATAATCACTCATTCCTACTTGTTTGAGGGCCTCCATAACTGCTTTTCGATGCGTTGCTTTCATAAATTTGAATAACCCAAGTTTACTCGCTAATCCCATTGAAACGACTTCAAATACAGAAGCAGGAAATCCTGAATTAAAACTATTTGCTTTCTGAGAGACATAACCGATTTTGCTCCACTCATGAAACTTATTCATCTTCTTGCCGAATATATTCACTTGTCCCTTTTGAGGCTTCAATAGTCCAAATATGATTTTAATTAAAGTTGATTTACCTGAACCATTCGGACCTACAAGTCCTACAAAGGCTCCACTAGGAATAGAAAAAGTAATGTCTTCAAGAACATATCCATCCCCATAATGAAAAGAGATATTCTGAAGATCAATGATATTTTGAGAAGTTGCCATAAATAAAACCTTCCATCTATAAGAATCATTACGATTTACATTATGTAGTATACCTTACATGATGAACATTTGTAAATTTCCTTGATGATATTCTATCTCAGATAACTTATTGTAGTCGCACCCCCCGTAATTTGATTGGTCATAAATCGGATAGGAAGTTCCTCAATAACATTAAATGGCCACAGCTTTCAGACTTGAAAGCTGTGGCCATCTTTACGCTTCTTCGGAGAAAGAAACGAAGGTGCTTTTAAGCTGTGTTTACATTTCATGAAGGCTAGCCATCTCCTGAATCTCTTCTGAATAGCTACTTTTCGGTGTTCCTTTTTCTGCTACATAAGCCTTCAATCCGCCGATGCCTCGGTTATAAGCTGTCAGAGCTTCATCCCAATTCTCATATTTTTCATAAAGATAATCAAGATAGGTGACGGAAAGTGTTATTGAAAAATAAGGGTCAAATAGCTTGTCCTCTGAATAATCAATCTCCGCCATATCGGCAATCCATGGAGCCGTATTTGTCATGAATTGAGCCATCCCATAAGCATGCCCATACTTTGTTTTTGGCCCAATGAGTTCAGGGTCAAACGTATTTCCTGTCTCAACTTTCAGAAGCTCATAAACGATTGTAGGATCAATATCTTCTTTCATAGCCTGATACGTTAAGAACAATCCCCACTTCTTACTAAACTTCCCCTCACTATCTTGATAGAACTGTTCAGAGTAAGCTTTTGCCTGCTTCCACTCTTCTACACTTACTGAGTTTGGGTCAAGTGAGTAACCCGTTTCTTTTTCTAATTTACTAATAGCTGTCTGTGTTTTCATCTGATCATTCTGGGATGATTTCTGATCCAATTCACCGACAGTTGTTTCAGCATCGGCCACCTGCTCATTAAATAGATGAGATTGTACAAGGACTAGTGCTAGAACAAGTGTTAGAACAATTACAGTGATCATAGACAGAGGTTTTTTGATGTTGTTTTGAATAAAATTAATAGTGTTGCACTCCTTTTCAACTGGTATTAATAAAGCTGAAGAGCACCAGTTAAGGTAATACCCTATCATCTTTTTCTCAAACCTTTCTACTATTTTGCTCATAAATCATTACAATTCCATAAGAAAAAAGACCCCTGGTATAGGAAGTCTAATGAATTGGAGATTTGAATTTCGCCCCTCTTGTTTCTTGAGTATTCATAATTGTAATAAATGCATGAGGGTCAATGTCGTAAATCACACTTTTTAGTTTCGTTACCTCTAACCTTGTTATAACTACATATATAACTTCTTTCTCCTCGTCAGTATAACCACCTTTACCAATGAGTTTTGTCGTTCCTCTACCAAGTCGATCTAAAATAGCATTCGAAATTTCCTCGTATAAATCCGAGACAATCAATACAGCTTTCGTTTCATCAAGACCTTGAATCACCGTATCAATTGTCTTAAAAGCGATATAATACGCCATTACAGAATACATCGCATTCTCCCAACTGAAAACAAATCCAGCCCACGTAAAAATAAATATGTTTGTAAACATAACAAACTCGCCAATTGAAAAAGGAATTTTTTTCGTTAACAAAATCCCTAATATTTCAGTTCCATCCATTGAACCGCCATGTCTAATCACCAATCCAACGCCTAGTCCTAATGTCAATCCGCCGAAAACCGTACCAAGAATAGGTTCCGTTGTAAATGGATCTGTATGGTGAAGAAAGGTTTCAAATGTAGCAAGCCCGATAATCCCGAATAATGTTGAAAAGGCAAACGTCTTACCAATTTGCTTATAACCATAATACATAAATGGAAGATTTAACACGACAACCAGAATAGCAAAATTAAATGCTGTGAGGTGATCTAAAATAAGGGATATCCCTATAATTCCACCGTCAATCAACTGATTTGGAACTAAAAATAATTCAATGGCTGCGGCAGCGAGAAAAGCGCCAATCATAATCATAAAAAGTCTATAAATTAAATGCGTTTTACTTTCTTTCCTATGCTGTTTTTTCTCCATGGGACCCTCCAAAGTATGTCTCTTATTTCTTTGAAGCCTATTTTAATGAGCATGATTGTCTATTGGCTCATTCACGACATGTCATGAGTCAAAAGTCAAGAAAACGATAAAAAAATAACCTGATCCTAAAAGTTTAGAATGTTCTATTAGCGAACACCATCGTGAACTGTGTGCATAGTATGAGATAGGCAAAGGGGGCATCGTGATGAATCCAATACAGCTTCAACTTGTAAATTTCAAATTGAATCGTATTACAACAGAGGAATTGCTTCAACTATCTAACCAATATGGTATTACACTTTCAGCAACAGATGCAAAGAAAATTGTGCAAATTTTAAAACAAGAAAATATTGATATTGCTAACCAAACGCAACGAAAACGTATATTAATGAAAATTAGTCGTGAAGTTAGTCCTTCGGTTGCGTCACGCGTAAACAAGTTAATTCTCTCTTTTCTTACCCAATAACAAAAAACCGCTTAAGCGGTTTTTTGTTAGACAGACATTAGTTTACTTTTTAAATCTTCATCAAACTTTTGATTTCGAAGCATTTCAATCTCTAATTTATAAGGCGCCTTCTTATTTTTTTTGTCTTCTCCTACATAAGGCGTTTCTAAGATCTTCGGAACATCCTTCAATTGAGGATGATGAATCACTTTATTAAGTGCATCAAAGCCAATGTGACCAAACCCAATATTTTCATGACGGTCTTTAGACGCACCACGCTCATTTTTACTATCATTCACGTGAAGCACCTTTAACCGATCCACTCCGATCATTCGGTCGAATTCATTTAGAACTCCGTCAAAGTCATGAACAATATCATAACCTGCATCGTGCGTATGGCAAGTATCAAAACAAACGGATAACTTTTCATTATGTGTAACACCATCAATGATTTGAGCTAGTTCTTCGAAGCTCCTTCCGCACTCAGAACCCTTACCGGCCATTGTTTCAAGAGCGATTTGAACTTCTTGATCGGCTGTTAGCACCTCATTTAATCCTTCGATAATTTTCTGAATTCCTTTATCTGCCCCAGCACCTACATGAGCACCAGGGTGGAGCACGATTTGGCGAGCACCAAGAGCATGTGTACGCTCTATTTCAGATCTGAGAAAATCGACTCCGAGCTGAAAGGTTTCAGGTTTTGTAGTGTTTCCGATATTAATAATGTATGGCGCATGGACAACGATGTCACTGATACCATGCTCTTTCATATGGGCCGAACCTTTATCAATATTAAGCTTTTCAATCGCTTTACGCCTCGTATTCTGAGGTGCACCCGTGTAAATCATAAAAGTTGTAGCGCCATATGAAACAGCTTCTTCGCTTGCTCCGAGAAGCATTTTATCACCGCTCATTGAAACGTGTGAGCCTATTTTCAACATTATCTTCAATCCTTTCCTTTTCACTTCATCATTTTATTATATCTTTTTGCTAACCTGCCATCTAATCATGTCGATTGAAAAAGTATACTTAACACATGCTCTCTCATATGATTAAGCAGACAAAAACCCTCTGTCATAAGAGGGTTTTGAATTATTTCCGACCGCGCTTTTGCTGAATACGATCTCTTTCCTGCTGCATTTTCTTTTTATAGCCTGGCTTTACTTTCTTAGGCTTAGGTACAAAAACCTCAGGTTTTGATGAGGTAGGCTTTTTTCTTGGAGTTACGGGCTTCGCTTCTACCCACTCACCATTTTTAATTTCTTTGTATTCGATGCTAATGCCTTTTGAAGAAAGCTTTTGTATAGCTTGTTGATCAGATGGTTCTGCCAGTGTATAAGCTATTCCATCGTGACCCGCTCTTGCTGTACGTCCTACTCGGTGAATATAGAAATCAAGATCTTTTGGTAGTTCGAAGTTAATCACGTGTGAAACGCCCTTAATGTCGATCCCTCTTGAAGCAAGGTCAGTTGCGACTACATACTGACATTCAGCTTCCTGGATTTTCTTCATGATTTGTTTACGCTGACGTGCTTGAACACCACCATGAAGTCTTTCAACGTTATGGCCATTTTCAATAAGGAAGTCAGCCACTTCATCTGCCGTTTGTTTAGTGTTAGTAAAGACAAGAGCAAGATAAGGATTAATTGCCTTAGTCACATTCAAAAGTAGCTCTTTCTTCTCCTTATATCGCGCAGGAATAAAAATGTTCTCTACTTTATCAGCCGTCACTTGTTCTGCATTCACTTCTACAAATTTAGGATTGTCCATGTACTTTTTCAAAAATGGCTGCAAGCTCTTTGGAATAGTTGCAGAGAACACAAGCATTTGTAATTGTTTAGCCATTCGAGATGCGATATAGTCTACATCTTCAATGAATCCCATGTCCAACATTTGGTCCGCTTCATCAACAACAAGCATCGTTGCAGGAAAAACGCTTAGCGCCTGCTCTTCGACAAGATCCTTAATACGCCCCGGAGTTCCAATGACAATATGAGGTGTGTTTTTCATACGACTAATCATACGTTTACGATCAGTTCCACCTACAGCCTTTTTAATAGAAATTGCCTCTTCTTCAGGAAGCGTAGAGATCAATTTTAACGATTCGTTGTAAATTTGATCGGCCAATTCTCTCGTAGGCGCTGTAATAACAGCCTGACATTCATTTAATCCACTATCAATTCGATGAATAAGTGGGAGTAAGAAAGCAAGCGTTTTGCCTGATCCTGTTTGCGATTGTCCGATCGCACTGTCACCATTGCGTATCGCTGGGACCAGTCTCTCCTGTATTTCGGTTGGTCTGTTGAATTTCTGAGCTTCTAGAGCATCAACTAAAAAAGGCTTAAGCCCTAATCTATCAAAGTGTTTCATTATTATTGTTCCTCCATCCATTAATCCAACTTGTATTATAGAACATTTTTGCTCAAAGCGCCATACGTTAAGGAAAGAGCGATCATCTTATTTATTTTAGAAAGCCATAAATTCGGTGAAAGTGATCGTTTTTCAATTTCGCAACACGTTTACAATAGTCACCGAACAAGAACAACAGAAAACTTTAAGGTTGAATCGTAGAACACCATTATAATAAGTAAAGCGATTCCCTAACTAATTTCACTTCATAAAACTTCTCATTACTTGTATTGCCCATTAATCTCTATTCTCACACCTTCTATTTTTGCGGCATACCTTATTAATACCAAGAGCTTATTATGGTCAAGTTATCATAAGGAGGGTAAGACATGAATCAATTTCCTCCCTCCCCTCAAAGTGGTCCGGGTCCAGGTATGGGCTTTCCATTTTCCGGAGGAGGGTTTCAAGGTCCTGGGCCAGGATTTACACAGCCTCAGCAAACAGGAGGTGGCGGCGGTCTGCTATCCAGGTTTTTAGGAGGAGGCGCTCCTCAAGGAAGTCAGGGACTCCCGACTCCTCCAGGAGCATTTCCAGCCATGCAACGAGGTACCATCCCAGGTTTACCCCAACAAGCCGGCATGCTCTCTAGAATCCTTCCGGGTGCCGGACAGGGTGGCATGGATATGATGGGAATGATCCAAAATGTTCAAAAAGTGATGCAGGCTGCTGATACAATTAAACCAATGGTGCAACAATACGGTCCAATGGTTAAGCAGCTCCCAGAAATGATTGCTTTGTTTAAGGAATATCAGAAGTCTTCAGGGTCAAGTGAAGAGGATGAAACAGTGGATGAAGTCGAAGCAAAACCGAAAAAGCAGAAAAAAACTCCAAAGAAAAAAACAACTAAGAAGCCCACAGGGGTAAAAGCCAAGAAAAAAACAAAAACGACAAGCTCAAATGAAATCAGTATCAAGTCTAAGCCGAAACTCTATGTATGAACATCGTGATTCATTGAGTTATCTCGGAATCTCCTTTATAATTAAGTAAGATCAGTTATACAACAATCCGTATTTGGGTTGAGGAGGTACTCGATGAAAGTAACTAAAATTTCGCCAAGAGGTTATTGCTATGGTGTTGTCGATGCTATGGTAATTGCACGAAATGCTGCATTAGATAAAACATTACCGCGCCCGATCTTTATTCTCGGGATGATCGTTCATAATAAACACGTGACAGATGCATTTGAAGATGATGGTATCATTACACTTGATGGACCAAATCGGATGGAAATTCTCGAAAAAGTAGAATCAGGAACTGTCATTTTCACTGCTCATGGTGTTTCACCTCAGGTTCGAGAGCTAGCGGAGAAAAAGGGCCTTACTGTACTTGACGCTACCTGTCCAGATGTAACAGTGACACATGATTTAATTCGCGAAAAACAAAAAGAGGGCTATCACGTCATTTATATTGGCAAAAAAGGCCATCCTGAGCCTGAAGGTGCGATGGGGATTGCTCCTGACATTGTGCATCTTGTTGAAAAGCCTGAAGAAGTTGATGAACTTGAAATCGATTGTGATAACATCATTATTACAAATCAGACGACCATGAGTCAGTGGGACGTTCAAGAAATTATGGAAAAAGCAATGGAACGTTATCCACATGCGGTTATTCATAATGAAATTTGTAATGCCACTCAAGTTCGTCAGGAAGCCGTAGCCCAACAAGCAGGTGATACTGACTTAGTTCTTGTAGTTGGAGATCCTAAGAGTAACAACTCTAATAGACTTGCCCAAGTTTCCATTGAAGTTGCTGGCACACCAGCCTATCGGATTGCGGATATTTCTGAATTAAAGCTTGAATGGCTTGAAGGTGTTGAAACAGTTGGAGTAACTGCAGGTGCTTCTACACCAACTCCGATTACAAAAGAAGTGATACGTTTTCTTGATCAATATGATCCTGACAACGAAGAAACGTGGACTCGTGAGCTAAGCGTTCCTTCTTCTAAAATTCTCCCTAAAGTGAAAGTGAAAAAATAACAAAAATCCCGCCTACTTTTAGGCGGGATTTTTGTTTATCTAAACTGAAAGGGGTCCGTTATTTCTTGTGAAGACATAATAACCGTATCAAAATTTTTCTCTTCTACAAAAGCCTGCAATTTTTCCCGTACACCCTCAATCATAATCTTTTCAATATTATGGCCTGCATCAATAATTTGGAGCCCTTCCATCATAGCATCGTGAGCTACATGGTAATAAATATCACCTGATACAAATACATCTGCTCCACTAAATCGAGCTGCACTAATAAATTTATTACCGTCTCCACCTAACACAGCAACTTTTTTTATTTTAGAAGTAAGATCGCCTACAATTCTAACACCACTTGCGCCAAGCTTCTCTTTCACGAAACCAGCAAAATCTTCTAATGTCATTTCTGCATCAAGATGACCTATTCTTCCCAGCCCAAGCTTTTCTGGTTCATTTTCTAAAGGATAAATATCGTAAGCTACTTCTTCATAAGGATGCGCCTTTTTAACAGCATTTAAAACCTTCGCTTGTTGATCTGCATGAAAAATGCTTTCAATTTTCACCTCTTGAACAGCTTCTAACTCTCCTGATTCACCAATAAATGGCTGCGCTTGAACTGTGGGCTTGAATCGGCCAGTTCCTTGAGAAGTAAATGTACAATCACTATATTCGCCTATAAACCCTGCTCCTGATTTCGAAAGAGCTGTTCTAATTTGTTCCTGATGTGTAATTGGAACGAATATAGCTATTTTCTTTAGTTCTCGTTGAAATGTTTCAACAAGAACGCTCGTTTCTTGTAGTCCTAATGCATCCGCGAGCATATCATTCACACCACCAGGTGCAACATCTAAATTTGTATGTGCCGCGTAAACAGTGATGTCATTTTTAATTAGCTTCTCAACCATTTTCCCCTGTTCTGTATCCAAATTGATTTTCTTAAGAGGACGGAAAAGAATGGGGTGATGGGCAATAATTAAATCTACCCCTTCTCGAACCGCTTCGTCTACCACGTTGGGAAGAACATCAAGCGCGGTCATTACCTTTTTAACCTTTTTGTTTAAGCTTCCGATTTGCAATCCAATTGGATCTCCATTTTCGGCATACTTCTTTTTTGACCAGGCCTCAAATTCTTGAATAATCGCCTGAGCTGAAGCTATCTTGCTCATGAGAGTACCTCCTTAATGATGTCACGCTCATTCGTTACCTGCGCTTCTTTGTCAGAAACACCTTCTGTATTTGTAAGAGACTGTAAGATCCGTTCTCTTTTCTTTAATTCAATCTGCCATTTTTTCATAAACGCTTCATTTCTATCCTTTAGGAGAAAGGGGCCTGCAAGTAAATTTTTTTGAAGTTCTTTGCCATCCATTCCAGCGTAGGGTTGCTTTCCATTGCCAGCATCAAATACAAGGACTTCGTAAATTTTATCATCTTCCTCAAGAATCCGTTCATCGACAAGTTCCCAGTTCAAATCCGCAAGTCGTTCACGTAAAAGATGTGCCGCAACATTAGGTTGTAAGATTAGCCGCTTCACATTTTCTAGCTTCTCTACTCCGCCTAGCAAGATATCCCGTATGAGTTGTCCTCCCATTCCTGCGATTGTAATCACATCCACTTCTCCAGGCGAGATGACTTCAAGGCCATTTCCCTTACGTACTGTTATTTCATTGGTGAATCCGCTTCGCTTAACTTGCTTGATAGCCGATTGGTATGGACCCTCGTTCACTTCTCCGGCAATCGCCATAGTAATACGTTGATGATTCATCAAATAACATGGCAAATAGGCATGATCAGATCCAATATCAGCCACACTACTTCCCTCTGGAACAAAATTCGCAACCATTTTCAAACGTTCAGATAATAATTTATCGTTCATTTTTTCACCACTACTTATCCAGTTTTCTTCTCTATAGTTTACCCTCTCTGCATGCAAGCTAACAAGAATTTGCATTCCGTAAAGGTTAATTGACATACAAATAGAAAAGCCTCCTGTTCTCACAGAAAGCTTTTTTCCTTCTTATTTTTTCTCAGATAACCACTGAGCTACTGCTTCAGCTTGTTCTCCCTGAATAACTCCAGCTGGCATTCCCGAACCTTTACCATTATTAATAATGTCGAGAATTTCATCTTTGGAGTACTTTCCGCCAACAGCATTTAGAGCTGGTCCAACCTGGCCGCCTAGATCACCGCCATGACAGGAAGCACAGTTCTGAGCGTAAATGTCTTCTGGTGCTGCTGCTTCAGCTTGTTCTTGCTTCTCGCCTTCACCTTCAGCACTTTCTTCGCCGCCCTGTTGCAATGCCCAGAAAGAAACACCAATAATGAGAATTAATCCGATAACTGCTGTCCATGCAAATGGAATAAGCGGATTCTTTTTCATTTCTTTTCCTCCTTGTACCGATTCGCTGATATCGTTTTCCCCAATTATGTAAGAGTAAACAAATCATAACTTATTTTACTTGAAAACGCTATGAAAGAAAAGGGGAAGCGAGGCAAATCACATATTTGTCATTGATTTCACTCTATACTTATCATAGCAAATTTTTCTAATAAAACAAACGGCATCAGCACAATCACTGATGCCAACAATTATTTTTATTTGGATATTTCTGAATTAAGGTTTGCCCATTCAACTGCTGATTCACGTAACTTGTATTTTTGTATTTTCCCCGAAGCTGTCATTGGATACTCATCTACAAAGAAGACGTGTGCAGGTACTTTATATCTTGCAATTTTACCTTTACAGTATAAAAGAATATCGGAAGCATTAACTGCTCCTTTTTCTTTTAATTGAATGCATGCTACTACCTTTTCACCGTATTTCTCATCTGGTACTCCAATAACCTGAACGTCCTGAACAGACGGATGGGAATACAGAAATTCTTCAATCTCCCTGGGGTAAACATTCTCTCCCCCGCGTATAATCATATCTTTCAAACGTCCTGTAATCTCTACATAGCCCTCTGAGTCCATTTTAGCGATATCTCCAGTATGAAGCCATCCTTCTTCATCAATCACTTGATTCGTAGCCTCAGGCATGTTGTAGTACCCTCTCATCACGTGATACCCTCTCGTGCATAGCTCACCAGCTTCGCCAGATGGAACCTCGAGGCCTGATACGGGATCAACTATCTTCACTTCGACACCTGGTAAGGCTCTTCCCACTGTATTAACTCTATACTCGAGGGGATCATTGGTTCTTGTTTGGGTAATTACTGGTGAAGCTTCAGTCTGTCCATAAGCTATTGTTATTTCTACCATATTCATTCTTTTCATGACGTTTTTCATCACTTCTATCGGACATGGGCTTCCAGCCATTATGCCAGTCCTTAACGAGCTTAGATTATAGGATTCAAATTCAGCAAGACTGAGTTCGGAAATGAACATCGTTGGTACACCATGAAGTGCTGTACATCTTTCTTTCTCCACAGTTCTTAGTACCAGTTCTGGTTCAAACTCAATGATCGGAAAGATCGTCGCTCCTGCAGAAAAAGCCGCTAAAGTTCCGAGCACACAACCAAAACAGTGGAAAAATGGAACAGGAATACAAAGTCGGTCATTATGAGTGAGCTCCATGCATTGGCCAATCTGGAAGCCATTATTGAGAATATTATTATGAGTGAGCATCACTCCTTTTGGAAAGCCGGTCGTTCCTGACGTATACTGCATATTAATGACATCGTCTGGATCAAGTTCTCCATTTCTCATTTCTAATGCTTTATCCGTCACCGATACGCTTCCCTTGAGAAAATCTCGCCACTTCATGAACGAAGAACGTTCTTCTGTTCCAATATAAATAACATCTTTCAAATATGGAAGACCAGCTATCGCACATTTCCCAACAGTCAGTTGATCATTGCTTTTTTGAAGTTGCAAGAAAACCTCAGGATAAGAAGTGCCTTTGAAGCCATCAATTAAAAAGAGACGAGTGGATTCTGACTGCTTTAGGACATATTCTAACTCTGATGATTGGTAATTCGTATTAATCGTGACAAGAACCGCCCCCACTTTTGCAGTGGCAAATTGCAAAAGTAACCATTCCGGTACATTCGTAGCCCAAACTGCTACGTTCTCTCCTTTAGTAACACCCAACCCTAGCAACGCTTTAGCAACTCTGTTCACTTCATTATTGAACTCTTCAAACGTGTAACGAATTTTTTCTTTTGAGTAGACGACAGCTTCTTTATTACCAAACTGATCCACTTGTCTTTCGAGCATCGATCCGATCGTCTCATGAAGCAATTTCGTCATAGTAACACTCCTATCATCATTAAGAATCCAGAAGAGATAAAGAGATCATCTTCTTCTCTTCTGGACCATGGGTATTTGCTTAGTTAATAATCAGTGTTGGTTTTGGCCCCTTTACGACTTGAACCAAAACTAACTAGTTAATGGGGTTCACTAATAAATTCATGTTATGAAAAAGACAATAATAGAGAAACTTCAAGAGTAACAACTAATCGAGCGCTCGTTCAGTTTAACAACCAATTTCTCGAGCAATAACCATTCTTTGGATTTCTGAAGTACCTTCTCCAATTTCAAGTAGTTTTGCATCTCTAAAATAACGCTCAACGTGATAATCGCGCATATATCCATTTCCTCCATGAATCTGAACAGCTTGATCACAAACTTCCATACAAATTTCTGAAGCATAGAGCTTACAAATAGAAGCTTCTTTCGTGAATTTCTTCCCTTGATCTTTCAACCAGGCTGCTTTATATACCATCGTTCTCGCTAATTCAATTTTCATCGCCATATCCGCTAGCTTAAATTGAATCGCCTGGAAGCGTGAAATCGCACGACCAAACTGCTTACGCTCATTAGCATACTGTAACGCCTTCTCATAAGCTGCCTGAGCAATCCCTACTCCCATAGCACCTATTCCAATTCGACCACCATCAAGAGTAATAAGAAACTGTCTAAAGCCATCGCCGCGTTTCCCCAGCAGATTTTCTTCTGGTACTCTCACGTCTTCCATTACAAGTTCCGTTGTGTTTGAAGAATGAAGTCCAAGCTTCTCATAGTTATCAACTACTCTAAATCCTGGTGCAGAAGTAGGCGCAATGATTGCACTAATTTCTTTATTACCATCCTTACGATCAGTAATAGCGGTTAATGCAAGATGATCAGCATACGAAGCATTCGTTATATAACATTTGCTTCCATTAATTACCCATTCTCCATCTTTCAGTACGGCTTCAGTCTCGGTCCCACCTGCGTCAGAACCAGCATTAGGTTCTGTTAAACCAAAGGCTCCTAATGACTCACCGGAACAGATTGGCGCAAGATATTTCTGCTTTTGTTCTTCAGTACCAAATAAGTTCAGCGGTGCTCCTCCGAGTGATACGTGCGCCGAGTATGTAATTCCAGTTGAACCACACGCACGACTCAATTCCTCTACTACGATTGCAAAGCTGACGGTATCTGCACCGCCTCCTCCATATTCTTCTGGAAATGGAAGCCCCATAATCCCCAAGTCACCAAGCTGTTGAAATATCTCTTTTGGAAACCTTTTCTCTTTATCGCGTTGTTCGGCACCTGGCGCCACTTTTTCGTCAGCAAATTCTCGAATCATTTTCTGAATCATTTTTTGTTCTTTCGTTAAGTCAAAGTTCATGAACAAATAACCTCCTGTAAATAAAAATCCAATAATGTGAATGCGCTTACATTTCATTATCTCCTTTGATTGCTACTTTTTCAACATTTTAGAATATAAAAATAATTTTATATATTATTTTTTTGCCAAACTATTTTGAGAAGCCTACTACAACGGGCGTTAACGCTTTTTTTACAAAAAGCGGCATTTGCAAAACGAAAGAAAAATCAGTAAAATAAATGACAGGAATTGTATTCTTTATTAATCCGTTCCACTAACGATAAAAAAGAGTTTTTAACTAAACCGTTTTCACATATGGTAAGAATGTGATTCATTAAGCCATAAAAAAACTCTCTGACTGCATGAGCAGACAGAGAGTGATCCATTCTATTCAAGAAAATCTTTGAGTCGTTTGCTTCTACTTGGATGACGGAGCTTGCGAAGTGCTTTCGCTTCGATTTGGCGAATTCGCTCACGTGTAACTCCAAAGACGCGACCTACTTCTTCTAGGGTTCTTGTACGTCCATCATCAAGTCCGAAACGCAGTCTAAGAACATTTTCCTCTCGATCAGTCAGCGTATCTAGTACGTCTTCAAGCTGTTCCTTGAGTAGTTCATAAGCTGCAGCATCGGATGGTGCCAATGCATCTTGATCTTCAATAAAGTCTCCGAGGTGGGAATCGTCTTCTTCCCCAATAGGCGTTTCTAAAGATACTGGTTCTTGAGCTATCTTAAGAATTTCACGGACTTTTTCAGGAGAAAGGTCCATTTCCTTACCAATTTCTTCAGGAGCAGGTTCACGGCCAAGATCCTGAAGAAGCTGGCGCTGCACACGAATCAATTTATTGATTGTTTCAACCATATGAACTGGAATACGAATCGTTCTAGCCTGGTCTGCAATTGCGCGAGTGATAGCTTGACGGATCCACCACGTGGCATAAGTACTAAATTTGTAACCTTTACGGTAATCAAATTTCTCAACTGCTTTAATAAGGCCCATATTTCCTTCCTGGATTAAATCAAGGAAAAGCATCCCACGACCAACGTAACGCTTCGCAATACTAACAACAAGTCGAAGGTTTGCTTCAGCAAGACGACGTTTTGCTTCTTCGTCACCTTCTTCAATACGTTGTGCTAGACTAATCTCTTCCTTTGCAGAAAGAAGGTCTACTCGGCCAATCTCTTTAAGGTACATACGAACGGGATCATTTATTTTGACACCCGGAGGAACACTTAAGTCATTAAGATCAAATTCTTCTTCCTTATTCACTTCTTGAGGCGAAGGGTTTTCAGTACTATCTTCGATGACTTCTACACCTTGTTCCTCTAGATATTCAAAGAATTCATCCATTTGATCGGAATCCTGTTCAAACGGGGACAACCGTTCTACGATCGTAGAGTAAGTAATTAAGCTTGTTTTCTTTCCAAGCTCTACTAACTGCTCTTTCACTTGATCGATGGTTAATTCACCTTCCGCCGGCTGGCGAGTTGGTTTTTCAGCCATTCGATCCCCTCCTTCCATACATCTCAACAATAAAAATAGTTAATTTCTTAAAATGAATTTTTTAAGTTCTTCTTCATTTCAAGAATTTCCATAGCGATCTTAGCTGCCTGGACAAAGTCTTGCTTCATTTCCGCTTCTTTTTTCTCTTTTTCTCTCTCTTCTATCTTTATCCATTCTGGATAATTTAACACCTGCCGAATATAATCATGAAGTTCTTTATCCGACACGTCTTCATTTAAATCCATCATGGCCAGTTCAGAAGCAATTTTGACAAGGTTAGGATCAGTAAGCTGCTCCATGAATTGACTAATGTCCGCCTCATGGCCGTTAGCATAAAAGCTATACAGATATGCAGCGATCGCACTATGCTCGTCAATATTAAACGAACCGCCAACCTCTTCCTGCACTTTTTCTGCAACATCCAGATCTCGCATCATATATGCAAGTAAGATTCGCTCTGAATTCTGGAAAGCAGGTAGGAGCTTTTTCTTCACATAGAAATTTTTCCTAGCATTATTATCCCTTTTAGGAGGAGCATTATCCTTACTTTTCTTGCCCTCTTTATAAAACTGGGTAACTTGCTGCTTTAGAGCATCGAGTGAAAGTGAGAATTCTTCCGATAGTTGTCTAAGATAATGGTCTCTTTCGACAGCGTTTGAAAGTCCGCTAATTTCTTTAAGTACTTCTTCGATGTAGCGGATTCGTTCTCCTTCATCCGATAGGTTTTTTCCTGATCGAAAAACTTCCATTTTAAAAGCCATTACTGTTGACGCTGCCCCTATTACATCCTTTTCAAACCGTTCTGCACCGTATGTTCGGATATAGTCATCGGGATCAAGTCCGTTTGGCATTTTTGCGATTCTTACATAGCAACCGGCTTCGACTAATTCATCCGCTGCTCTTGTAGCAGCATTAATCCCCGCCTTATCTGAGTCATAACAAATCACCACTGATTCTGTCTGTCTTCGTAGAAGTTTAGCCTGATCTTTGGTTAATGCTGTCCCTAGACTCGCTACAACGTTTTGTACCCCATTCCCGTACGCTGTAATCACATCCACGTAACCTTCTAAAAGGATAGCCTGGTCTTTTAAGCGGATAGAAGAGCGGGTAAGATGAAAACCATACAAAAACTTCCCTTTCTGAAACAATTTTGTTTCAGGGCTATTCAAATATTTCGGTTCACCTTCACCTAATATTCTGCCTCCAAATGCGACCGGTCTTCCTTTTGGATCCCATATTGGGAACATAATACGATTGCGAAAACGATCAAAATATTTCCCATCAAACTCCCTTTTTGCAAGAAGTCCAGCATTTGCAATTTTTGCTATAGGATAGTTTCTCTTCTCCAAATATCCCGTTGCATAATCCCACGAATCAGGGGCAAAGCCAAGTTGGAACTTCTCAATCATTTCATTTGTAAAGCCTCGCTCGCTCAGGTAATCACGAGCTTTTTCACCTTCTGGCGTCTTAACCATGCAATGATTATAAAGCTTAGCTAGAAAATCATGAGCCTTATAGATGACCTCATTCTCAGATGTTGTCTTTGGATTACTATTTTGATTGTCTTGAACTTCAGGTAGTTCTATCCCTGATTTCTGTCCAAGTGCTTCAACAGCTTCTATGAAGTTGTATCCTTCTATTTCCATTAAAAATGAAAATGCATTACCACCAGCGCCACAACCAAAACAATGATATATTTGCTTATCGGGAGCTACTGAAAATGAAGGAGTACTCTCTCCATGAAAAGGGCAAAGACCGAAGAAATTCCTTCCTTGTTTCTTCAGTTGGACATAATCACTAATCACATCAACGATATCGGTGGATTTGCGAATCGCTTCAATTTTCTCTTCCGGGATTCTGCCACTCATTAATTATCACCAACAGGTTCTATAATTTCGACAAATAGAAATAAACTCCTTCATAATTCGACAAAATTTTAATTAATTCTTTCCGAAACTCATCTCGATCTTCACTCGTAAACTTTCGCGGACCTTTTGTATGCTTACCCGCTCTTCTACTTTTCGATGCTAAATAACGCGTATGTAGAAGAGTAGAAATGTTCTCTTCAGTGTATCTTTTTCCTCTTGGAGAAAGGACAAAAACACCCTTTGGAAGGAGTATACTTGCTAGTCCATAGTCTTGAGTTACAGCTAAATCACCTTTCTTAGCATGACGATGGATGTAGAGATCAGCTTCTTCCTTTTCAGAGTCTACCATAACCCACCTCGCTTCACGGAACGTCGTGCTCATATGAGCATACGATGCCACAAAAACGATTTCGGTTTCTGATAAAGCTTGTTGAAAAGACATCATTTCTTCCTTAATTAGAACAGGACATGCATCTGCATCGACAAAAAGCGTCAGTTTCTTTTTCGTCATAATTCTGTATTCTACATCTCCCTGAGTTATCCTTCTTTTGAAATTTATGTTTTAACTTTCAGAATTTTAGTTCAAGCCCCAATAGTTTAAGAATCTTATTAAAGCCTTCTTATATGATTATAGACAAATTTTATTGACAATATTTGATTATATACTAAAAATATTAAATTGAACAGGTAAAAACGATAAAAAAACGCCATCATCGTGACCAAATTCAATCCGATGATGGTGTGATTCTTTGATTTTTCAAGCTATATTCATGATAGGTCATCACAAGGTGACTTTTCAGCATAGCTGAAAGGCGAGATATCAACAATATTAGCTAACATAGCTTTCGCGGAAAATATAGAAGAAATCAATCATTCTATTCAAGCTTTTTTAAGAAGTATGCTTCCCTTTATGTAAGCTAAGAATTAAATTAGCTGTTTCTTCTACAGCTCGATTAGAAACATCGATCACTTGACAATTCATCTTATTAATAATCGTATCAAAATATTCAAGCTCGTCTTTAATTCTCGTCATATTTGCATAGCTCGCTTCGGCATTTAATCCAAGAGCAATTAGTCTTTCTTTGCGTATATTGTTTAATTTCTCGGGGCTTATTTTAAGGGCATAGCATTTACCTTCACCAACAGTAAATAGTTCTTCAGGTGGGTCGACCTCAGGAACAATCGGCACATTAGCCACCTTCAACCTTTTATGAGCTAAGTATTGAGATAGCGGTGTTTTCGATGTTCTTGAAACTCCCACAAGAACAATGTCTGCCAGTGCAATTCCTCGTGGGTCTCTCCCATCATCATATTTAACAGCAAACTCAATTGCTTCTACTCGGCGAAAATAATCTTCATCGAGCTTATGTACAAGTCCAGGCTCATTGCGCGGAGCTTTACCAATAACTTCTTGCATATGATCAATCATAGGACCAATAATATCAACAGCCTGAATATTTTCTTTTGACGCGACATCAAGAAGGAATTTTCTCAATTCAGGCACCACTAGGGTAAACGCTACGATCGCTTTCGTTTCTTTTGCAAGTGTCATCACTTCATGTATTGTAGCCGTGTCCTCTACATAGGGAACTCTTCTAACATCGAAATCGGTAGGGTCAAACTGACTTGCTGCCGCCTTTACGACAAGCTCTGCCGTTTCACCAACCGAGTCTGAAATAACATACACAATTGCACGATTTGTTGTATTTGTCATATAAACCTCCTAAGCTAAATAATTTCATCCTTAGCCAGATCTACAAGAGCTCTGGTAATATTTGTTTTCGTAATTCTCCCGATAACCTCAATGCCGTTCTCTACATCTTTTACAATCGGCAAGGCATCTATTTGCTTTTCGATTAGCTGATTTGCCACTTCAATTAAAAGATCTTCTCGTGAGCAAACAGTAATGTTAGGCATTCTTGTCATAATAATTGTTACTGGAATACTACCAAGATCTTGCTTACCGAGCGCAGCTCTTAATAGGTCTTTTCTTGATAAAACACCGACTAAATGAGCCATTTCATTTACAACAAACAACGTACCTACATCCTCAAGAAACATCGAGCAAATCGCATCATATACGCTTGCGTTCTCTTGGACAACTACTGGTATAGACTTATAATCGTCAACTTTAATTTTTCTTATTTTCTCAGTAAGAAGTTGTGAGCCTGTTTTCCCTGTATAAAAATACCCAACTCTTGGCCGTGCGTCAAGATAACCTGCCATTGTAAGGATAGCAAGATCAGGTCTAAGCGTTGCGCGAGTCAAACTAAGCTTTTCAGCAATATGCTCGCCTGTAATAGGTCCTTCGTTTTTTACGATCTGAAGGATTGTTTCCTGTCGATTATTCAGTTGGATAAGAATCACCACCTTTACTAAAAATGTTATACTGTATTTTCATTATTATATACGATTATACCATTTGAACGAAAGCATCAAGCCTGTATTTGAAAAAATCAAGCCATAAAAACTTTTTAAGTGATATTGTGAAGTAAATAAAAGCTATATGATGGAACATCGTTGATTTAGCTCTATTGAAAATAAAAAGCCTCCGGATTCTCTCTCCGCAGACTTTTTACTCAAGTTTGAATTTGTCTAACTGATCCAAAAATCGTTTTGACTTTAGGTAAAGACCCGAATAAGCGTCAAAATACAAATTAAGAATGTGCCTAATCTCTTTTTTTGTTTCATCTTTAAGTGAAATATTTCCTAATCTTCCGAGATCAATGTGGGCAAACAGGTGAAGAAGCTCTGCCGTTCGTTTTGTCATTGGAAGATGATAAGGATCGACTGAAAGACAACGGTGACATAGCAATCCACCTTCATTAATTGAAAAGTGGAATTTCCCTTCAGGAAGGCCGCAGTTCGCACAACGATCCAGTTGAGGGGTTATTCCAGCAACACGTAGCATTTTCAATTCGAATATAAACACCACTACTTCAGGGTCTTTTTCTTCATCTAACGCGTGCAGCACCTGATAGAGCATCTCAAATAAATAGGGGTTAGGCTTTCGTTCCTCTGTTAATTTGTCAACAAGCTCTGCCGCATAAGCAGCATATGAGGTAAGAAAAAGATCATTGCGAATGGAACGAAATGAATCAATGATTTCCCCCTGATTCAGTCCCCCAAGACCGGATGTATGCTGGTAAAGATACTGACCATATACAAAAAGTTGAGAAACAGCAGAAAGACGGCTTTTAGGTTTTTTTGCGCCTCTTGCCATAACGCCAACCTTACCCGTCTCTCTTGAAAAAAGTGTTAGTATTTTATTTGTTTCACCATAGTCTACGGTTCGAATCACAATTCCTTCAACCTTTTTTAACAAGAACATTCACCAACCGTTTCCTGTTAACATTCCATAAGGTCAAGTGAGGCGAGTTACTTCTTCCAAATCGATAAGAGATTCTCCCTCTTCATCGCTCGGTGTTTCCATTTCCTTCAAAAGAAGATAAGTATCAATGTTTCCTGTTTCACAAAATATTTTCCAGGTAAACTCTAACACTTTAGATCCCACCTTTCATTTTGTAAAAAGTTTTTCTCTTACCTCTAGCTTGACCTGACATATGTCGGTTTATGTGATGGAATATTTAACAAAATTTCACTTAATAGTCATCTTCCCGGTAACCATAATCACGTAATGATGATGGTTTGTTTCGCCAATCCTTTACTACCTTCACCCAAATCTCCATAAATACACGTGAACCAAGAAGGGCTTCAATATCTTGCCTTGCTCGCTTTCCTACTTCTTTTAGCATTTTCCCCTGTTTTCCGATGATAATGCCTTTTTGAGAAGAGCGTTCTACGACGACGGTGACATGAATATCAATGACATCAGAACCTTCACGTTTGACCATTTGTTCTGTGACAACTGTAACTGAGTGAGGGATTTCTTCTCTTGTCAAATGAAGAACTTTCTCCCTTACAAGCTCTGCCACAATAAATCGTTCAGGGTGATCGGTCACATGATCACTTGGGTAATATTGGGGCCCTTCTTCAAGATAGCCAACTACCTGCTCTAAAAGTGTATTCACATTATTTCCTTGCAAAGCAGAAATCGGAACGATTTCGGCAAATGAATATTTATCTTTATAAAAATTAATCATAGGGAACAATTGATCAGGGTGAACTTGATCAATTTTATTAATGACTAGGAAGACTGGACTTTCTACATTCTGCAAGCGATCAATAATATACTGATCCCCAGCTCCGTAACCTTCTTCAGCATTAATAACGAACAATATTAAATCGACTTCATTTAATGAACTTTGAGCCATTTTAATCATAAAGTCGCCTAGTTTATGTTTTGGCTTATGAATCCCTGGCGTATCGATAAAGACAACTTGTGCATCATCTCTCGTATAAACGCCTTGAACTTTGTTGCGCGTTGTTTGGGCTTTATCACTCATAATCGCAATTTTTTGGCCAATCACTTCGTTTAACAAAGTTGATTTCCCTACATTTGGTCTACCAACAATTGATACAAATCCTGACTTAAATACTTCTTTACTCATTCAAATCCTCCGGTGAAAATGCGCCAGGAAGCAAATCGCTGACGGTTAATTCATGTATTTTTCCATCTAAGTTTGTTAAGATAACTTGCATATCTGGAGAACAAAGTTCAGATATCACCTGTCTACACGCACCACAAGGTGGGACTGGCCTTTTAGTATCTGCAACTACTGCAATCGCTTTATATGCTTTATGACCTTCTGAGTAGGCTTTAAATAGGGCTGTACGCTCCGCACAGTTACACATGCTGTATGCAGCGTTCTCAATATTACATCCACCAAATACTGTGCCATCTTCAGAAAGAAGAGCTGCACCTACTTTGAATTTTGAATAGGGAACGTAAGCCATTTCTCTTGCCTTTTTAGCTTCATCAATCAACATTTGCTTATCCATTACTATTCCTCCTTATGACTGAAACAAGTGAACAATCGGTTCGAAAAAGAGAAGGATACCGATTATAACTGAAATGACCGCAAAAAGAAAGACTGCAGCGGCTGAAACATCTTTTGCTACTTTCGCTATAGGATGTTCTTTTTCGGTAATTAAGTCAATCGATCTCTCAATCCCTGTATTTAACGCTTCTAAGCTTAACATGATACCGATTACAGTTAATAATATGCTCATCTTTATCACAGATAGCTCAAGAATTAGCCCCGCTATCAGAACGAAACTACCTGCAATAAGATGAAATAGAAAATTTTGTTCATTTTTCACTAAATAACGAAAGCCTTGTGAAGCATATAGAAAGCTACGTAAAAACCGTAACAACCTCGACCGATTATCTCGTGAGGCCATATTGTTCTAACAGCACTTTTTGTTTTCCGAACATTTCTTTCTCATCTTCCTCGGTCATATGATCATAACCCAGTAAATGAAGAAAACCATGAACACTTAAAAAGCCAAGCTCCCGCTCAAAACTATGTCCATATTCAGTAGCTTGATCCTCTATTTTTGGAACGGAAATAACAATTTCTCCGAGTAAATGCGGTAGTTCTTCACCAATAATAAGCGGTTCTTCTCCCTCTTCCTCATCATCAAGTGCGAAGGAAATGACATCTGTCGGTTGATCTTTCCCACGATATTCGCGATTGATCTCGGTAATACGTTCATTATCCACAAACATAACCGACACTTCACTTCCCGGTCTAACCTCTTCTTCCTTTGCAGCATGGTTTAATAAATTCTCGAGCATCTCAAGCTGCTCTTTTTTAATTGAGTTCGTCTCATCAACAAAGTCTATCGTTAAATTCATGAAGTCACCTTCTTTTTTAATTCTGTTGGATATTCAATTCGACTATGAAAAATACCATTTAATGTTTCTAATATTGTTTTTGCAACAATGTCGAGCTCTCTGAGAGATAAATCACATTCGTCAAACTGTCCATCTTCAAGTCTTTCAGTAATAATTTTTCTTACGAGCGATTCAATGGTATCAGGGTTTGGTTTGTTCATCGACCTCACTGCCGCTTCGATACAGTCTGCAATTCCAACTACAGCGGCTTCCTTCGTTTGAGCTCTTGGTCCAGGATAGCGGAATTCAGCTTCAGACACCTGCTGATCAGATTGTTCACTTGCTTTGTAATAAAAGAACTTCAGCAGTGTCGTTCCGTGATGTTGTTCAGCTATATCCACAATTTCTTTTGGCAATCGATGCATCCTAAGCATCTCCGCCCCGTCAGTGGCATGAGAAACGATAATTGTTTTACTTAAATATGGAGAAATTTTATCATGCGGATTTTCCATATTCATTTGATTTTCAATGAAGAAGTGGGGGCGTTTTGTTTTACCAATGTCGTGGTAATAGGCTCCCACCCTTGCTAGTAAACCGTTGGCTCCAATCGATTCACATGCTGCCTCCGATAAGTTAGCAACCATTACACTATGGTGATACGTTCCCGGTGTTTCAACAAGAATTTTTCTCAGAAGTGGATGATTTGGATTAGATAATTCGATTAATCTTGTAGTCGAGATGATCCTAAAACCTGCTTCAAAGAAAGGCATAAGTCCCAGTGTTAACATAGATGAAAGAAAACCTGATACGAAAGCAAACAAGAAATGGTAGCTTAATTCGATTCCACTGTATTGTCCGTTCTTTAACATTAATAATATAGCCACTGAAACGATGTTTATTAAGGATACTAGTAATCCTGCTTTCAATATGTTGGATCGATGATTTCTTTTACCGAGGAAAAAGACTCCCGATAATGAACTCATCAATACATAGAAAGCAAGTGACGCATTCATTGGTCCCGTTATTTCTCCGTTGAAAAACACGCCAGCACACACTCCAAAGAGGAAGCTTGATGCAATGGCTAATTGTTCATTAAAGAGCATTTTGATGAGCATAGAACCTACCGCTACAGGAACAATATAAGCAATACCCGGCAATTCAATTCCCTGCATCAAGCTCGATAGTTTCAGAACAAGCAGTGTGCTGAGATAAATGAGAACGAGAATCAATAAATTTGTATTGGCTGAGCGGACTCTTGAATTTACATCCTGAAAGAAGTAATACAAATAACCAGTAAGAAGGACAACTAGCAATGCAAGGCCGATATAAGGAACTGCATCAAACCCCTCATCAAGAAGACCAGCTAGTCTTAATTGCTCCATCACTTCTCTGTTAATCATCGCTCCTTCTTCAACGATAATTTGGCCTTCACGAATCATAACCGGCTGAACTGCTTCTATTGCTTCTTGACGACTTTGTTCGGTTTGTTCTGGATCTAGAAAATAATTAGGCACAATACTCTGCTGTGCTACTGTTATCATTGCTTTTTTCTGCTCAGTAGGTAGAGAAGTAAGGGATAACCGATCTTCCACATCCGTTTTAGATTGCTCTAAATTATCAATAGACACTCTATCAGTCATGACTTCCATTACTTCAGATAGTGTCAGCTCTTTAATTAAGCTAATTTGAGACAATTCCGCTTCAAGAAGTGGGACGAGAGTTTCGTTTGAAAGTTCTGCTGACATCGACACAGATAGTAAAGATTCAAGCTCTGTTATTTTCTCTTCTGTCGTTTCAGCGTCATCACTATCATTGTTTTTAACCTTTTCAATACCTGAAAACAAATCATTTAATTGATCGACCTGTGACTGAGAAACTTCATCTCTGTAAACATATTTTGCGTCGATTTGAGCTGCTTTCGATCGTTCATCTTCTGTGGCTGTTTTATTTTCGATCGTAATAGGCGAAGCTATATCATGATCTGCTCTTGAATAAAGAGAAACGTCCAATGATTCAGGAATGACATTTGAAAGCATCGTTAAATACATGATGAGAGCAACCAGGCCATAAAGAGACCATTTCACCATTTTTATTCGTTCAATATTACGGAGATTATCCTGAAACAGACGTTTAATCTTCGCAACCATAGCTTTCTTCACCTCATAAGTTCTGGCCTCTACTACTCTTCTTCATATTTTATCAGAATTCCCTAATAAATGGAGCGGAATCTCACAATAAGTTAAACTGATTGGAAGCAGTTCAACTTGATGAAAACATAAAAGATAAAGGTATCGTGTTGAATTCTTAAAGGCTAAAAAAAGACCCGTTTTTCACGGGCCTTTGAAAGCTTATTTCGTTTCATGCTCGTATGCGTCAATAATTCGTTGAACTAATGGGTGCCGGACCACATCCGTTTGCTGTAAGTAAATAAATGAAACGTCTTTTACTCTCTTAAGGATTTTTTCGGCAGCAGCAAGGCCTGATTCTTTACCTTTCGGAAGGTCAATTTGCGTTATATCTCCAGTGATGACCATTTTAGAACCAAATCCTAATCGTGTTAAGAACATTTTCATTTGCTGAGAGGTTGTATTTTGTGCTTCATCTAAGATAACGTAGCTATCATCAAGCGTCCGACCTCTCATATAGGCAAGTGGAGCAATTTCGATCGTACCACGTTCAATTAAGCGCGTCGTTTGTTCTACACCAAGTACATCATGAAGCGCATCGTACAATGGGCGTAAGTATGGGTCCACCTTTTCCTTCAGATCCCCTGGTAAAAACCCAAGACTCTCTCCAGCTTCAACTGCTGGGCGAGTTAGCACAATTTTCTTCACCTGGTTGTACTTGAGAGCTGTTACCGCCATTACAACGGCAAGATACGTCTTACCAGTTCCAGCTGGACCAATCCCAAATACCAGATCGGTTTTCTTCATAGCCGACACATAATGACGCTGTCCCAGCGTCTTAACTTTAATCGGTTTCCCTTTAGCGTTCGTTGTGATTTCTTCTTGGTAAAGTTCAAGAAGCTGATCTAGCATTCCCTGTTGAACAAGTTGACAAGCATAAACGACATCTCTCCCTGAGATACTTGCTCCGCGTTTTATAAGGGTATGAAGCGTGTGGACAACTTCCTTTACCATGGCGATGGTTTCTTCATTACCTTTTACGGATATGCCTTCTCCACGAGTAACAAGTGAAACTTCAAGTGATTCCTCAATTATCTTTAAATGCTCATCGCCAGGACCAAATAAGCTTTGAGCTTCATTAGAATTTTCTAACTGCAATGTAAGATCAACATAAGATTCTGCCAATAGCCATCAATCTCCTTGAATAATCGGTATGTCTTTCCCGATCTCTTCTATTACTTCATAGTGTATCTTTACGTTTACTTTACCATTCTCTACCTCATGGTGCAAAATCTTTTCCTCTTTAATTTCAGCTTCTTTGGAGGTTTTATTTAGGATGTCCTCCCGACTAACACTACGCGCCGCATTCAGTGCTTCTTTTTCTGTGTATTTTCTTGTCACTTCCTTTGTTGCCAGCACCTCAGTCGTTTGAAAAGCTATCGGGATTTCCCACTTCAAAAAATGAAAATCAGTCTCTCTTTTGAGCTCTTCGTAGTGTTCAAAATCTGGTTTAGAGAAGCCCCATATTGGGATGCGTAAGCCAAACAATCCAATCGCGTATTTCGTTTCTGATTCTCCTGTGTTTGTTTGAAAAGTAGATTCAAGTGGAATGGAAACATCAGTTACATACCACGTCTTTCCATAAACTTCGCCTCTTGCAGGAACAAGTTCACTCTTATCTTCTTTTCCAATAAAGCCTGAAATAAGCAATTGACCCGGTTTGACATATGTGTTTTCCTCTACCTGCGCCTGACCTTCCTCAACATACATTTTTGTAATGATCGCTTTCTTATTCGCAACGATATGCCTCGGACTTAGCGCAGGTTCTTTTTCAGGAAGCTGCTTTTGCACAACTTCGAAATGATAGGTAGTCCCGCTTTGCTTAACACCAACCCACGTAATTTCTTCTAAACTCTCTGTAATCTCGCGCTGAAGCTCTTGATTAGAAGGCAATTGAAAGATAAATTTACCCTTCTTTACTCCTAGCTCGACTGCTGCCTGCTTTAGTTTATGCTCCACTTCAGGTGTAGCACCGTTTACTGTAATAGACCAAACCATGTTCGATAAAATGAATATCAATACTAAACATCCAATTACTCCACTGAGAAAGCCTCTAGAATATATGATCCTTTTAATTACAAATGGAAAACCTTTTCTTTCATGAATTCGAATTCTACACCTTGTCCTCTTTAAGTGCGGCCTAATTCTCTTTACATCAGAAGTATAGAGCGAAAGAATAATAGTATCTTTATCCAGACGAACGATATCCCAAATTGGTATGTTGTACTCAATACACCGATTAATAAAGAGTTCTGAATAAGAACCCACTACTTTAATTCGAACAAATCCTGAAAAAAGTTCTCGTAAGTATTCCTTCATAGCAGCCTCCTGTATAGTCAGCCTGAGGATATCATAAGGCTTCTCATCAGTTATTAGGTCGATCAAGGTAAGAAACATGTTCAATTTTACCCTCAAGAAGTATCTCTTCTGGAAGAATTGTCTTAAGCATAAAATCTTTTCCTTTAATCAACAATTGGCCATTCTTAAGAAGGAGGCGAACTTCTTCATTAGAGAATTTTAAAACACCTTGATGATTCTCTATGTAGATATGCAGCTGCCCTACCATGGTTATTCGTGGTAAATCCATGACTGCATCTGCAGGAAGCTCTAACCTTCGGGTTAACCAGCTTTTTAGACCATGCTTCCACTTTGCCATGGATGCTCCCCCCTCTCCCTTCATCTTTATGAAAAGAATCGCAAAACTATCCCACTTACATTTGATTAAAAATCCTGTTCTCATCTTATGCAAACTTAAAATGAATGATCGCGCTCCAACAAAAAAAGACGCCAATCGGCGTCTTTTGAACATTTTATTTCTTCATCTGTTTCATGCTTATCATCGAGGGATGCGGTTTTCTTGAGCGCGGCGGCCCAAGGATTTCCGACCAGATTATACCATCCCTTACATTCTTCTTATTTATCGAAAGATTCTTATCATTCTTATAAGAAGTTTGCTTCACATTCTTTTGAACTTTAATATCATTCTCTGAATATCGATTCTCCCGCTTCGCCATCCGTCCTAGAGCTTCTTGATAAGCACTGACAGTCTCAGATTGAGGAGTTTCCTCTTCCCCTATCCCATTATACTCTGAACGGCCTGAGGCGGTATTTCCCTGCTCTCTCCGTCTTTGTGATTGCTGGCGATTGTTAGCAGCGGGTTTCGATTTCTGTTTTTCTTCCTCACTGCCCATTCGCTTAAGGAAACTAATAATTCCCCCAATAGCGACCAACACAAAAACAAAATTATTTAGAAGCAGTTCAATCAGATTATCCAACAAGATCACCTCCACCACAGGACTTAGGAAACAGTTTAGCGATCATCCTCATCTTCTTCCTGATTCGGTTTCCCAATCATGTCACGCATATCTGTATCTGCTTCAATGTTCTTTAAATTCATATAGTCCATTACTCCAATATTACCAGCTCTTAGGGCTTCAGCCATTGCCATCGGTACCTCAGCCTCTGCTTCAACAACTTTAGCACGCATTTCCTCTACGCGAGCGCGCATTTCTTGCTCTTGGGCAACAGCCATCGCACGACGCTCTTCAGCTTTCGCTTGCGCAATATTTTTATCTGCTTCAGCTTGATCCGTTTGTAGAACCGCACCGATATTTTTACCGATATCAATGTCAGCAATATCGATTGAGAGAATCTCAAATGCCGTACCTGCATCTAACCCTTTGGAAAGAACCGTATGAGAAATCATATCTGGGTTCTCAAGTACCTTCTTATGATTTCCAGAAGAACCAATTGTACTAACAATACCTTCGCCTACTCGAGCAATAACAGTATCTTCACCAGCTCCACCTACAAGGCGGTCAATGTTAGCACGCACTGTAATTCTTGCTTTTGCTTTTACTTCAATTCCATCCATCGCAACACCTGCGATAAAAGGGGTTTCAATCACTTTCGGGTTAACACTCATTTGCACAGCTTCTAATACATCTCTACCCGCAAGATCAATCGCCGCGCCTCGTTCAAAGCTCAGTTCTATATTCGCGCGGTGCGCTGCAATTAACGCATTAACAACACGGTCAACGTTACCACCAGCAAGGTAGTGGCTTTCTAATTGATTTGTACTTAACTCAAGTCCCGCTTTTACAGCTTTAATTAACGGATTAATAACGCGTGATGGAATAACTCGACGTAATCTCATCCCCACAAGGTTAAAAATACTAACTCGCACACCAGCTGCTAATGCTGAAATCCACAACATAACAGGTACAAACGTGAAAAGAATCGCTAAACCAATAATAACTAACCCTACTATAACTAATAAACCTAACGTTCCAGTATCCATAATTTTCCTCCCTGATTTAAACTATTTATTTTCTCTTACAATGACTCTAGATCCATTTGTTTTTACAACCTTAACTGCTGTCCCAACTGTTAAGAAACTCCCCTCCGTTACAACGTCCAGACGTTCGTCTCCAAACTCCGCTATGCCCGATGGTCTAAGCGGAGTCACCGCTACACCTTCCATTCCAAGCAATTCTTCCCGAGTAGCATTTGAGACATACCCAAATTCTGACTTCGTTGAATCAGAAAGAACAATTTTTTTGAAGAAGCCACGATAGCCGAACAGCCGAATGAACAGATAAGAACCACCAATTGTAACGGCAACGGCAATAAGGACCGCAATTAAAACGTATTGCATCGATTGTCCTGAAGCAAGAACAATACTCGCCACAACGCCTACCGCCCCAAGAACGCCGAATATTCCAAAGCCAGGAATGAATATCTCGACGATGATCAGCACAACTCCGACAATCAATAGAAGAAGAGATTCCCATCCAGCAAAACCAGCAATCATATGACCAAAGAAGAACAGTAGAAGAGCACCCGCTCCCATAAATCCTGGTACTCCAAATCCAGGTGAATACAGTTCCAATACAAGTCCCAAACTCCCTATAGATAATAAGATGGGAATAATAATAGGATTTGTAACAAAGCGTGCAATTCTCTCTGCAATACTAACTTCGGCATCACTTACTTCGGCATCCTTAAGATTTAGAACGCTTAGTAGTTCTGTGCGATCTTCTGCAGTCCCTTCGGCATATCCAACTTTCACAGCTTCCTGATCGTTAAGCGTTAAAAGCTCACCTTTAGGTGCATTATAATCCGGAAGGTCTACATCAGGATCAGCCATTGCTAGCGCATACTTTGGATCTCGATCATTAAGTTCTGCGGCAGATTTCATAGCCGCATGCCAGAAAGACTCTGCTTTCTTTCCTGCCGTATTGCCAGATTGATCAATGATAGCAGCCGATCCCATAAGCGCTCCTGGTTCCATAATAATCTGATCCGCATTTAAAGCAATATAAGCGCCAGCTGAAAGTGCTCGATTCGTAACATATGCTGTAATCGGAACGTCTGATGCTTTCATAATCTTGGCAATATTATCAGCCGCATTCACTGCCCCTCCAGGCGTGTTAATTTCTAACACAATGTGATCAGCTCCCTGGTCCTCCGCATCCTGGATCGACCGTTTTAGAAATGCTTCCAACCCTCGCTCCACTTCCTGCTCAACAGGTATAAATGTAACGAGATCTCCTTCGCCTTCACCCAAAACTAACTCTCCAAAGAACGGAAGAAAAACCATCATCATGAAGCAAATACACATTAAAAACCTGACTATGTTTTTTCCGATAGTGATCCCTCCCTCCAACTTCCTAAGTATACGAATGAGATCATCATGAAGTTTCAATTTTATGTAGAAGAATATCTTTAGTATGACAAAAGGATTTAGAAAATACTAGTTTGAAATGGCATATGGATCGAAATTGTTTGAAATATGACATAACTATTATTTCTGTTCATTTGTTTCGTTTGTATGAGCGAGCGTTGATAAAAAAACACGCCCTGTTCATACAGGGCGTGTTTGCGCTTGATCATATTTATCCAACACTTAAGACATAACTAAGTTCATCTTCTCTTTAACAGGGAAGTGAACCCCCAGTCAAGTCTTAAGGTCTGATTGTTTCAACTAGTCATCTTTAGAAAAATATAATCTTCTAAAGTGACAGCATCACTTTATGATAAGTTTTTTTGTACAAGACGATTAACAAGTCCGCCGTCCGCTTTGCCTTTTACTCGAGGCATTAGCGCACCCATTACCATACCCATATCTTTCTTTGAAGACGCGCCAGTTTCAGAAATAACTTTCTGAACAATCTGGTCAACTTCTTCTTCAGAGAGTTGTTTCGGCAGGTAGACAGATAAAATCGACAGCTCTTCATCGAGATTCTGCACAAGATCACTTCGGCCAGCTTTTTCAAATTCAAGGAGGGAGTCTTTACGTTGCTTGACTTCGCGAGTGAGAACGGTAAGTTCTTCCTCTTCAGTTAAATCATGACCCAGTTTAATGGATTCATTCTGAATTGAAGATTTCACCATCCGAATAACAGATAGTTTGTTCTTCTCTTTGTTCTTCATCGCTACTTTCATATCTGCTGTTAAACGGTCATTTAGACTCACTGACCTAACACCCTCTCTTAGAACTTACGCTTTTTCCTTGCTGCCTCAGATTTCTTTTTACGCTTTACACTTGGCTTTTCATAGTGCTTGCGCTTCTTTACTTCAGCCATAGTGCCTTCTTTAGAAACCGTTCTCTTGAAGCGACGCAGAGCATCATCGATCGACTCGTTCTTACGCACGCGAGTTTCCGCCATCTCTATCCCTCCCTCCAAAACATAGACAATCATAACACATGACTTTCTAACAAAGACATGTCACCTGCAATTATAATACATCCCGTCCTGTTTATCAACATTTCTTTCGTATATTTTATTTCTTTTAGTCTTATTAAAGATTTTTTCGTCTTTCACTCATGATTGCTTTAAAACCGCAACTAAGAGAAAATTTTACTAATAGAATGAGCGGTGGTTATAATGAAAACTTTTTTCCATAGCAATGAGAAAAAACGAGCATGTAACACGGATCCTGTCCATAAACTTTCATTGGAAAGGGGAAGTGCCTAAATTGAGTCAATATATTGCATCTTTCATCGTCTTCATTAGTATTTTTCTTTTTGGAATGGCTGTGCTCCGCGTTGGACTAAATACCATCTCCAGTTCCAGGCTACAAACATGGCTTTATCGGGCTGCTTCAACGCCTTTACGCGGACTTATTACCGGCGCTGTTATAACAGCCCTGTTACAAAGCAGCTCTGCTGTTATGGTCATTACAATAAGCTTAATTGCGGCTAAGCTGCTTACCTTTAGACAGTCAATTGGAATTATTCTTGGCACGAATATTGGGACTACCATTACAGCTGAATTAATGACTCTTAATCCTGATCAACTTGTCATACCGCTATTACTGAGCGGCTTTATCTTGCTTCAAGTTAGAAAACAGCTGCTTTTCAGCATTGGAACAGTTCTGTTCGGCTTAGGTTGCATTTTCGTTGCTATGCATGGGCTAGAAGCACTTGCTATACCTTTATCGACTTTATCATTTATTAAAGATGTTATCCATAATACGAATTCAAATCTTATGTATGGTATTGGAATTGGGACATTATTAACTGCAGTCATCCAATCAAGTACAGCAACAACGGGAATTACAATGAGCTTTATTAATCAGGACTTACTTACTCTTTCCTCAGCGATCGCCATCCTTTATGGAGCGAATATCGGCACTTGTATCACAGCGGTCATAGCAAGTATTGGAAGCAGTACAGAAGCTAAACTTGCTGCTTATGCTCACGTTTGGATAAACATTATAGGTGTAGTCATCTTCTATCCGTTAATAGGGATTTTTGGCACGATAGCTTCTACCCTTACTACCTTTCCTGACGTTCAACTTGCTCACGTTTCTATTCTCTTTAACGTCTTGTCTTCTTTACTATTTTTACCTGTAACTGGTTTGTTAGCCCTATCAATTGAAAGAATACACTCAAGAAACATTTTAATATAAAGCTAGCGACTTCAGCATAAATTCTCGGGTTTCGTTCAATAGACTGTCACCTTATTATCTACTGAGAAAACCATAATCCCTATCCTTCATAATATCTAAAAAACCCCATCACTTCTGTTAATAGAAGTCATGGGGTCGTTATATTAATAATCCGTATCTGCTGTTTCACCTTGAACAATTTTGACTCCAGCACTAGCTCCAATACGTGTAGCTCCTGCATCAATCATAGCTTGAGAACCTTCTAGGTCGCGAACTCCTCCAGAAGCTTTCACACCAATGTTCGGCCCAACTGTATTTCTCATTAGTTTAATATCTTCAACTGTAGCTCCACCAGTTGAAAAACCAGTTGATGTCTTAACATAGTCAGCCCCAGCTTTTACCGAAAGCTCACACGCGCGTGTTTTTTCTTCATCAGTTAGAAGACAAGTCTCAATAATTACCTTAACAAGCGCCTTACCTTTTGCCGCTTCAACAACAGCATTGATATCTTGCTCTACAAGGTCGTTATTTCCGTCTTTAAGTGCACCAATGTTAATAACCATATCTACTTCAGTAGCACCCTTTTGAATCGCATCATTTGTTTCGAAGGCTTTTGTTTCTGTTGTAACGGCTCCTAGAGGGAAACCAATTACTGTACAAACTTTAGCTTCAGCACCTTGCAACATTTCCGCAGCGAGGGAAACCCAAGTAGGATTAACGCAAACTGAAGCAAAATTAAATTCTCTTGCTTCTTCACAAAGCTTTTCGATCTGCGCTCTGCTAGTATCTGGTTTTAGTGCTGTGTGATCAATCATTTTTGCTAGTTCTTTATTCATGATAGTCATCCTTCCGATTCTGTTTTAGTTAGGCTAATTTAAGGGTTCAGCCCATTAGCTTAAAATGAAGCAACTGCAGCAGTTGGCTCGTCCTCGTTCATAACGCGAACAAATTGACCTTCATTATAAGGATATCCTGGTTTAGTGATTTTCACTTTAACAATTTTTCCAATCATTTCTTCAGATGCTTCGAAAATTACTTTCATATAGTTCGCTGAATAACCAACGAATAAGTTTGATTCTGGGTCATCCTTGTACTTCTCTTCTGGAATTACCTCAAGCACTTCACCTTCATAATGGGACGCGTACTCTTTCGCAAGTTGATTCGAAAGCTCAATTAAATGATGAACGCGCTTGTTCTTAACTTCATCATCAACCTGGTCTTCCATCCGAGCTGCAGGCGTGCCTGTTCTCTTTGAAAATGGGAAAACGTGAAGTTCCGAGAATTTATGCTTTGCAATAAAGTCATATGTCTCTTTAAATTCCTCATCTGTTTCACCAGGAAAGCCGACAATAACGTCGGACGTAATTGCTAATCCCGGAAGTGCTTTTTTCAAACGCTCTAAGCGCTCACCAAACATTTCCATCGTATACTTTCTTCTCATTCGCTGTAATACTGTATTGGATCCAGATTGAAGCGGTATATGAAGATGTGGAACAACTTTTTCAGATTGATTCAATACTTCGATCACTTCATCAGTTACCTGACTGGCTTCAATAGAAGAAATCCGAATTCGCTTAAGACCTTTCACTTTAGCATCAAGGTCACGAAGAAGCTGAGCAAAGTTGTAATCTTTCAAATCCTCTCCATACCCTGCTGTATGGATACCCGTTAGAACGATTTCTTTATAACCGGCATCAACAAGCTGTTGAGCTTGTGAAATGACCGCTTCCGGTTCACGAGATCTGAGAAGCCCTCTTGCCCAAGGAATAATACAGAAAGTACAGAAATTGTTACAACCTTCTTGAATTTTAAGAGAAGCTCGCGTGCGATCTGTAAAAGCTGGAACTTCAAGCTCTTCATAAACACGCGCTTTCATAATATTGCCTACGCCATTTACAGGCTCTCGTTCGCGCTTATACTGTTCAATATAATCAAGCATTTTAACGCGATCCTGTGTTCCTACAACAACATCCACTCCAGGAATAGCCATAATTTCTGCAGGTGACGTTTGAGCATAACAACCTGTTACACAAATGACGGCATCAGGATTTTTACGAATCGCACGACGAATAACCTGTCTGCTTTTTTTATCCCCAGTATTCGTTACTGTGCACGTATTAATAACATATACATCCGATGCATGATCGAACTCAACGCGTTCATAATCATGATCTTTAAACAACTGCCAAATCGCTTCAGTTTCGTAATGGTTTACTTTACAGCCTAATGTATGGAAAGCAACTGAAGGCATATAATCACCTCATTAGTTCAAAATGATAAGAAACTGCTGCCAGCACGTACATGGCAGCCGTTTCTGTTCGCAAAATCCTTGGACCAAGTCCACATGAAGCAAAACCAGCTTGAATTAAACTCGCTACTTCATTATCTGAAAGTCCGCCCTCTGGTCCAAATACGACCATTATTCGGTCATTCACATTTGCCTCGTGAAGCGTTTGAACAAGCGTAGCAGTTTCTCCTGCTCTCGCTTCCTCTTCATAAGCAATTAATTTATAATCATAAGACTCACTTGCTTTAATAAGTGATGAAATGGAATAAGGCATTTCAATCGATGGAATGGTTGTTCGATGGGATTGTTCAGCCGCTTCTTTTGCAATTTTTTTTAGTCTCTGCAACTTTTTAGCGCTTTTTTGCTCATCCCATTTTACAATAGAACGCTCAGCTTTAAAAGGGATAAACTGATCCGCACCTAGTTCTGTGCCCTTTTGTATAACAGTTTCTAATTTATCTCCTTTAGGCAGTCCTTGAACAATTGTAACATGAACAGGGAGTTTCTTTTGTTCCTCCAACCATTCTAATGGAACAGCTTTGATTAAGTCCGAATTAATTTCTTCTAATTCGCATAGGGCTGATTTACCGTCTTCAGTGCAACATATGATGTTGTCACCCACTGTCATTCTCATCACTTTCGAAATGTGCTTCACATCTTCCCCTTCAATAGTAACGTGATCGTCTTGAACTTGAGAGGCAGAAATGAAATATCGTTGCATCGTTCTACCTCCTTACTCGTGGGGTTTTCTGGCAATAAACGCAACCCAATCTTCCATTTGGAGCGTTTCTTCAATGATAAGACCCTGTTCAATGATCGACTGTTTTACTTCCTGCTTTTTCGCAGAGATAATACCCGAGGTGATAAATGCACCACCTGGTTTAAGGACGCGAGCCACATCGTCTGTAAAGCGAATAATAATTTCTGAAAGTAAATTAGCGACAATGACATCGTAAGTTTCATCAATACCCTCAAGAAGATTATTTTGACTGACATTAATTTTGTGATGAACTTTATTTAATTTAGTATTTAACGCAGCACTTTTAACAGCTATTTCATCAAGGTCAAGAGCATCAACTGATTCAGCGCCAAGACTAGCAGCCGCGATACTTAAAACACCTGACCCCGTACCAACGTCAATCACACGCTGACCCGGCTCAATGATTTTTTCAAGCGCTTGAACACACAATACCGTTGTCGGATGTGTTCCTGTACCGAAAGCCATGCCAGGATCAAGCTCAATAATAATTTCATCTGTTGTGACAGGCTTGTAATCTTCCCATGTGGGTGTAATCGTAATTCGTTCAGATATTTTGACAGGTTTATAATATTTTTTCCACGCTGTAGCCCATTCTTCCTCATTCACTTCACTGATTTGAACAGTGTTATGCCCTAAATCAATATCATAGACAAGTAGTCCATTAATCGCTTCTTTAATTTGTTCAACCGTTTCACCAAGAAAACTATTGACAGGCAAGTAAGCTTTCAAGATAACGCCTTCTTCAGGATAATCATCTGGATTGAGCTGATAAACCTCTCCGAAAGTAGTATCCCATACTTTCACAAGATCCATTGGGTCTTCAATGACTACCCCACTGGCACCTGCTTCATGTAGAATGTTTGATACTGCTTCAATTGCTTCGTTTGTCGTATGAATGCTTATCTCAGACCATTTCATTCATTGCCCACTCCTCTTTTGGATCCTTTTTTTCGGAAAGGAAACAGGCAGGCCACTTGAAGTAGTAGCCTGCAATCTGTTACCAGCTTTCACCTTACTTATTCTCCTTTGAACGCCTTTTTCACTTTAGAGAAAAAATTCTCATGCTGTTCGTCAGGTACCTGTCCTGAAATTTCACTAAACTCCCGTAGAAGCTCTTTTTGTCGATCAGTTAAGTGCTTAGGAGTAATCACTTGAATTTTAACATGTTGATCTCCCTGGCCATAACCACGTACGTTCTGAATACCTTTCCCTTTTAAACGGAAATTAGTTCCACTTTGTGTACCAGCTGGCACTTTAAGCTTCACTTTACCATGAAGGGTCGGCACTTCAATTTCATCTCCAAGACCGGCTTGTGAGAAGGTGATCGGCATCTGACATAACACATCATCGCCACTACGTTCGTAAAAGTCATGTGATCTCACATAAACAACTACAAATAAGTCTCCTGGAGGTCCACCGTTAACGCCAGCTTCCCCTTTTCCAGTTATGCGGATTTGTTGACCTTCATCGATTCCTGCAGGGAGTTTAACGTGAATTTTCTTTTTAACTTCAACTTTCCCTTTACCGCGACACGTCTTACACTTATCTTTAATAAGTTTGCCTGTACCTTCACAGTGATGACATACGCGACGATTAACTACTCGGCCAAACGGAGTATTTTGCTCCACATTCAACTGACCAGCGCCACCACAGTGTGAACAAGTTTCAGGTGAAGTTCCTGGTTTTGCCCCAGAACCATCACATGTTGAACATTCTTCTTCTTTCGGAATAAAGATATCCGTCTCTTTACCAAATGCCGCTTCTTCAAAAGTTAGTTCCATTGAATACTGAAGGTCAGCACCCTGTCTCGGAGCATTTGGATTACGGCGACCTCCGCCACCAAAGAACATATCAAAAATGTCGCCAAAGCCACCGAAGTCAGCTCCTCCGCCACCAAATCCTTGATTTGGATCTGCGTGCCCAAACTGATCGTACTGAGCTTTTTTCTGAGAGTCACTTAATACTTCATAAGCTTCCGTTACTTCTTTAAACTTCTCATCTGCACCCGGCTCCTGGTTGATGTCTGGGTGATATTGCTTAGCAAGCTTTCGATAAGCTTTTTTCAGCTCGGCATCAGAAGCATCCTTACTAACGCCCAGCACTTCATAATAATCTCGTTTACTCATCGTATCCACTCCCGATTCTCTTCACATAACGTTTATCATATCATTGAGTTTATACGCTCTGCAATACTCTATCGTAAGCACCAGTGAACGCTAATAGTAAATTGGGTGAAGTTGGATAATAACCCCAAAAGTTAATTGGTGAATATTACCTCAACCTATCACTTCCACCCGATTTTTTAGAATTTTTCAAGTATAGAGAAAACGTGATCTGTGATTAGTTATTGTTCAACCGCAAACAACATTCTTAGCATACGTATTATATAGAATTGAATGGTTTGCATTTCATTTTAAACGAAAAAAGTCAAAGTCAAGATACGCCTGACTTTGACTTTTTTTCGTATCATCTTCTTACTTTTTGTCGTCGTCTACCTCTTCATACTCAGCATCAACGACGTTATCATCAGCTTGTTCAGCTCCGCCTTCTTCGCCAGCTTGAGCCTGTTGAGCTTGTGCAGCCTGCTCATAGACTTTCATTGATAAGGCTTGAACGATTTCTTGAAGCTCATCTTTCGCAGTGCGAATTGCTTCAATGTCATCATTTTCAAGAGCTGCTTTCACTTTATCTTTTGCTTCATTAGCTTTTGTCACTTCTTCTTCCTCTACTTGACCTTCAAGGTCTTTTAGAGTTTTATCAGTAGTGAATACGAGCTGATCAGCTTCGTTACGTGTTTCAACTTCTTCACGACGCTGCTTATCTTCTTCAGCGTTAGCTTCAGCGTCTTTCACCATGTTTTCAATTTCGTCATCTGAAAGACCGCTTGAAGATTTGATTGTAATAGACTGTTCTTTATTCGTACCAAGATCCTTCGCACGAACGTTCACGATACCGTTTTTGTCGATATCAAATGAAACTTCGATTTGCGGAGTTCCTCGTGGAGCTGGAGGAATGTCAGTTAACTGGAAGCGACCAAGAGTCTTGTTATACTGAGCCATTTCACGCTCACCTTGAAGTACATGAATGTCCACTGATGGCTGGTTATCAGCAGCAGTTGAGAATGTCTGTGACTTACTAGTTGGAATGGTTGTATTACGTTCAATAAGCTTCGTAAATACGCCACCCATTGTTTCAATACCAAGAGAAAGTGGAGTTACGTCAAGAAGAACAACGTCCTTCACATCACCAGCAATTACACCAGCTTGAATTGCAGCACCAAGAGCAACAACTTCATCAGGGTTAACGCCTTTATGTGGATCCTGTCCAGTTTCTTTTTTAATAGCATCTTGTACTGCAGGAATACGAGTAGAACCACCAACAAGAATAACTTTATCAAGTTCAGATGGTGACATTCCAGCATCTTTAAGAGCCTGGCGAGTAGGTGCCATTGTACGTTCTACAAGATTTGCAGAAAGCTCTTCGAACTTAGCACGAGTCAGGTTAAGCTCTAGGTGTTTAGGTCCTGAAGCATCTGCTGTGATAAATGGAAGAGAAATTTGCGTTTGTGCTACGCCTGAAAGATCTTTCTTCGCTTTTTCAGCAGCGTCTTTCAAACGTTGTAGTGCCATTTTATCCTGACCTAGGTCAACACCAGTATCTTTCTTAAATTCAGCTACTAGATGATCGATAATAACTTGGTCAAAGTCGTCACCACCAAGACGGTTATCACCAGCAGTAGACTTAACTTCAAATACGCCTCCGCCAAGTTCAAGGATCGATACGTCAAAAGTACCGCCACCAAGGTCAAATACTAGGATTGTTTGATCTTCATCTTCTTTATCAAGACCGTAAGCAAGCGCTGCAGCAGTTGGTTCGTTTACAATACGCTCTACTTCAAGTCCAGCGATTTTACCAGCATCTTTTGTTGCTTGACGCTCAGCATCGTTAAAGTAAGCAGGCACTGTAATAACCGCTTTTTCAACGCCTTCACCAAGATAATCTTCAGCGTAAGATTTTAGCTTCTGAAGAATGATCGCAGAAATTTCTTGAGGAGAAAATGATTTACCCTCAACGTCTTCTTTATGATCAGTACCCATATGACGCTTAATGGATTGAATTGTGTTTGGGTTTGTGATTGCTTGACGCTTCGCAACTTCACCTACTAGACGTTCTTCATCTTTAAATGCAACGACAGATGGAGTTGTACGGCTACCTTCCGGGTTCGGGATAACGGTAGCTTCTCCGCCTTCCATTACTGCAATACAAGAGTTTGTTGTACCTAAGTCAATACCGATAATTTTACTCATTACATTCTACCTCCTATTTCTTAATATGTAGTTAAGAGCTTACCTTTACCATTGCTGGTCGAAGGACGCGATCGTTTAGTTGATAGCCTTTTTGTAAGACCTCTACAACCACATCTGAATCATGTTCATCTGATTCAACCTGCATGACAGCCTGATGGAGATGCGGGTTGAATGCTTCTCCTACAGAACCAATTTCTTCGACACCTTCATTAGCAAGTGCCTCTTTCAACTGACGATACACCATTTCCATTCCGGTAAGCAATGACGTTACTTGCTCACTATCGCTTTGAACAGCTAGTGCACGTTCGAAATTATCCATAGCTGGGAGTAACCCTTCAGCTAATTTTTGAGAACGGTATTTTGCATCTGCATTTCGTTCTTCACGCGTTCTGCGGCGGAAGTTATCGTATTCTGCCTGAGTGCGCATATATTTATTCTCAAGCTCTTCAACCTGCTGTTGCAAGTTCTCAAGCTCTTCATTTTCATTGGTTTCAGATACTTCAATCACTTCAGGTTCATCATTCTCTTCAGCATTTTGCTCAAGATTCTCTTCCTCTTCAGTTAGAAGTTCTTCTTCCTCTTGATGACTGTTTTGCTTTTCCACGAATTTCACCTCCCTAACGAAATATAACAAATCTTTCTCCCATAGAAAAGGATGGAAGAAATGTTTCTCCCACCTTCTTCACTATTACCAATTTACCAGTGTTTGAAACTTTGATATCGATCGGTCAAGGTTCGAGTAAGATCATTTGCTAGAAAACCAAGAATACTCATTGAACGATGATATTCCATTCTAGTCGGGCCAAGCAAAGCGATAGAGCCCATTCGCTTGCCTTCTATGAAATAGTCGGCGGTTACGATGCTACAATGCTGCATCGCCTCAAGATCATTTTCCTGACCAATTTTAACTTCAATTCCATTTTTCTCAGGTCGAAGTATGTTATACATAACGTCTTCTTGTTCAAATGTATTAAGTAACAACCTGACTTTATCAATATCTTTGAATTCAGGCTGGGTCAGAATATTAGTCTTGCCTCCGTAATACACTTTTTCAGCATTGGTATAGAGAAAAAGATTTTCAAGCATTGTATTAACCTGATTATAATTCTCAATATGTTTCTTTAAGACAGTTGCCATTTCTTTCATCATTGTCGACTTCAAGGAGATTAGTGGAACGTCCTTCAAGCGTTCATTCATGATGTTCACAACTTTTTCAATATCAGACATACTGACCGAAGGCGGGATTTGCAATGTTCGGTTCTCGACATGTCCACTGTCAGCTACCAAAATCACAACGGCCGTATCCTTTGACAAGGGAATGATCTGAATTTGTCGAAGTTTCGTTTCAAATACTTCAGGTCCAAGAATAATGGACGTATATTGAGTTAGCTCTGATAGTATTCCAGCAGATTGTTGAATCACTTTCTCTACTTCCACCATTCTCTCTGCAAAAAGAGAATGAATGTTATTCACATCTTTTTTCGAAAGCACAGGTGGAGACAGAAGATGATCAACATAAAAACGATATCCCTTTTCAGAAGGTACTCTTCCAGAAGAACTATGTGTCTTCTCGATGTAGCCCATCTCTTCAAGGTCCGCAAGTTCATTACGAATGGTTGCAGAACTGAAAGTCACATCTTCACGCTTAGAAATCGTGCGTGATCCAACAGGCTCAGCCGTTTGAATGTAGTCATTAATCAATAACTGCAAAATGAATAGTTGACGTTCTGTTAACATCTCCTCATCACCTCTGTTAGCACTCTAATGTGCTGAGTGCTAAATCTATTAATAAGGTAACAGAAACTTATTTTAGTTGTCAATCATTACGTTAATCATTATTGTGACTAAACATTTCCAACAATAGAAAGGCTCTTAATTATCGCTTTATCGGGGTACTCTGAAGACCACCATCACTACCTTAGTTAACAACCTAAGGGCCTTATTGACAACGATGTCACTAGATAGCAAGAAATTCTTGAAATACTTCATTGCCTAAAAAGAAGCCTTGCTCTGTCAATGCAATATGTGATCCAGTATCTTTCAAGAGGTCGCTTCGGACTAACTTTTCAATTTGCTCACTAAAAACTTCCTCAATCGACTGATTAAATTTATACTTAAACGTCTCTTTTGAAACGCCCTCTCTCATTCGAAGGCCCATAAACATTTCTTCTTCCATTCGTTCGTTTTTCGTTAGAACATTGTCATCCATATACGGAAACTTGTTCTCATCTATTTTAGTCATATATTGCTTAAGCGGACCAGCATTTGCTCGTCGTACCCCATCAATATAGCTGTGAGCACCCGCACCTATTCCATAGTACTCATTATTCTTCCAGTACGTTATGTTGTGTCGGCTCTCGTATCCAGGCTTTGCGAAGTTACTAATCTCATACTGCAAAAGACCAGCTTCCTCAAGGCGTTTCATTAGAAGCTCATACATATCAGCTTCAGCTTCTTCCGTTGGAAGAGGTAATTCTCCTTTACGCCATTTGTTATAGAACACTGTTTTCTTCTCTACCTGCAAGGAATAAGAAGAAATATGAGTAATCCCTAATTCAATTGCTTTTGTAATCGACTCTGAGAATTGTTCAATAGTTTGTTCTGGTAATCCGAACATCAGATCCAGTGAGAGGTTAACAAAGCCCTCACTCTGAGCCATCTGAACAATTTCTCCGATTTCTTCAACGGAATGACCTCTGCCAAGCTTGTTTAGAAGCGTATCTTGGAATGCCTGAGCTCCGATACTTAATCGATTCACACCGTACTTCTTCATAATTCGAAGCTTCTCAGGTGTGACACTCCCAGGATTTGCCTCCATTGAAAACTCGAGGTGCTCGGATACATACGGACCAAAGCGTTCTTGAACGTCTTTTAAAAAGCGCTCAAGCTGCGCTTCATTTAACGCTGTAGGTGTTCCTCCACCTACAAATATTGTGTCTATTCGATTGGTCGGGAATCGCTCCAATGTATTTTTCATTTCAGTATCCATATGAGCTAAATAGTCATCCACAGGCTGACCTTGCATAAAAACTTTATTAAAATCACAATAGTGGCATATATAGTCACAGAACGGAATGTGTAAATAAACAGCGTTAACCATTTCAATCACTGCTTTCTGGCATAATGTAAAGACCGCAGAAACGCTCTGCGGTCTTCTAACCTACATAGTATAAAAATCAACTCAGCACTTCAACTAAAGCACCTTAATTATTCTTCGTGTTATCCTGACGGAGGACAGCCATAAATGCTTCTTGAGGCACTTCTACTTTACCTACCGTTTTCATTCGTTTCTTACCTTCTTTTTGTTTTTCAAGAAGCTTACGCTTACGAGAAATATCTCCACCGTAACATTTTGCTAGTACGTTTTTACGCATAGCCTTGATTGTAGAACGGGCAACAATTTTCTGTCCAATAGAAGCCTGAATCGGGACTTCAAATTGCTGTCTTGGGATAAGGTCTTTCAATGTCTCAGTAATGTCTTTACCACGATCATAGGCAAAGTCTCTGTGAACGATAATGGATAGAGCATCAATTGTCTCACCATTAAGAAGAATGTCCATTTTAACAAGGTTTGAAGCTCTATAACCAATTAATTCGTAGTCGAAGGACGCATAGCCTTTCGTACTTGACTTCAATTGATCAAAGAAATCATAAACAATTTCGGAAAGAGGAATATGATAAACAATATTCACACGACTTTCATCCATATATTGCATATCGATAAAGTCACCGCGTTTACCTTGACATAATTCCATAATAGCACCGACATAATCATTAGGTGACATAATTGTCGCCTTTACATATGGTTCTTGCACTTCCGCAATAGATTGCGCATCAGGCATCATTGCAGGGTTATCGATAATCACTTCTTCTCCGTCTGTTAGTTTAACTTGATAAATAACACTCGGAGCCGTCGTAATCAAATCAATGTTAAATTCTCGTTCAATCCGCTCCTGCACGATTTCCATATGAAGAAGTCCAAGGAAACCACAGCGGAAACCAAAGCCGAGGGCCTGAGAAGTTTCTGCTTCGTATTGAAGCGAAGAATCGTTTAACTCAAGACGTTCAAGAGCCTCACGGAGATCATTGTATTGCGCTGAGTCTACTGGATAAAGACCACAGTATACCATTGGATTCATTCTCCGATAACCAGGCAGAGGAGTTGCAGCAGGATTTTTCACAGCTGTAATTGTATCACCTACACGTGAATCTCCCACATTCTTAATCGCTGCAGTAAGGAAACCAACATCGCCGACAGAAAGTTCTTTCTTAGATACCGGCTTAGGATTAAACACGCCAAGCTCATTTACTTCAAATTCTTTACCTGTCGCCATCATACGGATCTTATCGCCGACCTTAACAGATCCCTCTGTTATTCGAATATAAGCAACTACTCCCCTATATGGATCATAAAGAGAATCAAAGATAAGCGCTTGAAGCGGCCCTTCAGGATCTCCTTGTGGCGCGGGTACTTTCTCCACAATTTGTTCTAGAATGTCTTCTATACCAATTCCAGACTTAGCTGAAGCAAGCACTGCGTCAGAAGCATCCAAACCAATTACATCTTCTACTTCTTGCCTCACTCGTTCAGGCTCAGCACTCGGTAAATCGATCTTATTAATAACTGGAAGGATTTCTAAATCATTATCAAGAGCAAGGTAAACGTTCGCTAGCGTTTGAGCTTCAATTCCCTGTGCTGCATCAACAATTAATAATGCTCCTTCACAAGCTGCCAGGCTCCTAGATACTTCATAAGAGAAGTCGACATGTCCTGGTGTATCGATTAAATGAAAAATGTACTCTTCTCCATCTTTCGCTGTATAAGTAAGCTGAACAGAATTCAGTTTAATCGTAATTCCTCTTTCACGTTCGAGATCCATCGCATCGAGCGTTTGAGCTTTCATTTCACGGTCAGTTAACGCACCTGTCCGTTCTAATATGCGGTCTGCAAGAGTCGATTTTCCATGGTCGATATGAGCAATAATGGAAAAATTTCGAATCCTGGACTGTCTTTTCAATTTTTCTTCAAGGTTCATCTACAATCACTCCTAAGGCGAAACTACGCTAGTATAGATTATAGCAATACCGCTGTCCAGATTCAATCCGGAATCCACCCATTTACATAGACTATGAATTTCTCTTAGAAATTCCTCTCTTTTTTTACAAGAAAGAATAACACTCTGTGACCTTTCAAGACTCAAATAATATATAAAATAACTTAGCTTTGTTAGCTTATACTTTCGATTCTCGATTTTTAACATAGCCAATAATTTAAAAAAGGCCGCAAATGCGACCTTTATGATTGAAAAAAGGAAAGAAATGTCGTAATTAATGTGAATACAAACGCTAAAAGGGTTTTGATTAATGCTGATAACCAGTTACTAAGCTTTGAACCGAGGTCTCCTAGCACATTAAATTCATTTGCACCTTCTAACGTTTCTTGTTTATTTTGGAGATCGCTTTGTGTAATGGATGTTCCTAAAATTTCAGCTTCAACACCATTGGATGCAGTCTTGATTTGAAAAGCTCCAGTACTCTCATGATCCTGCATATGATTCATATTTCTAGAAGCTTGTTCCATTCCAAGAAGCACACCAAACAAAAGCAATGAAACAAGAAGAAAACATTTAAGAAAAAAAGATGCCATCACTTCGGCCCCTTCCTGAAATAGCTCGTCCTTCAGTAATACCTATGCAAAAAAAACCAAAATATACTCAATGGGTATACATTCCACTGTTTTGTTGGTTTACTTCACCATGAAGGCAGCTATTAAGCCCTCCAGATATGACATTCGCCATATCTTCTATAAAAACATCTACTTCTTTAGGTGTAACCATTAAGTTGTGTCCCATAGGAGCAAGAACCTCTCTGATTAAATTACGTTTTTCTTCATCTTCTAGCGTACCAATCATACCAAGAAATGTTTGTCTTTTCTCTGCATCCGGGAGATCATCCTCAGTATATGTTTTTCTTTCTCCGAAAGTCATTCCCGCAGGAGCTAATGATTTCGATGGCTTTCCTTTTTCCTTCAACTCTCTTCCAAAATGTTTCAAAATAAAATCAATCGTATCGCTCGTTATAGAGACAGCGTCAACAACTGTTGGTATGCCAATCGCTATTACTGGTATGCCGAGTGTATCAAAGCTTAGCTCCTTACGCTTATTTCCTACACCTGAACCTGGATGGATTCCTGTATCAGAAATTTGTATAGTTGTATTTACACGCTCGATTGATCTTGAAGCAAGCGCATCAATTGCAATCACGAAATCCGGCTTAGCTTTTTCAATAACCCCGTGTATAATATCGCTCGTTTCAATCCCGGTTACCCCCATGACACCTGGAGTAATTGCGCTTACAGGGCGAAACCCTTCTGAAACGGTTTCTGGTTGAAGCTCAAATAAGTGGTTTGTAATGAGCAAATTTGAAACAACTAATGGCCCTAGTGAATCTGGGGTAACATTCCAATTGCCGAGCCCAACAATAAGACAACTCGCTTCTTTCGCAATATTCTGATGTTTAAGGAAAGCCGCAAATTCATGAGCAAAGACATCCTGAACGGTTTGTTGAAGAGCAGAGTCTTTTCGACGAATTCCCTGTACCTCGAAGGTAAGATAATGACCTGCTTTTTTACCTATCTCTTTCTCACCCTCTTCTGTCACTTCAACGGTTGTAATATTTACTCCCTTTTCATTTCTTTCTTTCACAATAACGCCTTTAAGCCCATCAGGCTTATCTTCTTTCATGCTTTTTGCTTTTTTCTCTTTCACCATTTCTTGCGCTTCAACCGCAAGATCTGTTCTCACCTGATATTTTTCTAGATCAACGAATCCCATCAGATCACCTCTCATTCTATCTGTTACATGTTAGCGTAACCCTGAAATAAGGTTTTCATTCTCTATTGCAATTCATTGTGCTATTTGATAGAATGTTTCTTGTTCTATGCACGGATATGACATGGAATTGTTAAGCCTTGCAAGGAGGTGAAAGGTATGCCAAATATTAAATCTGCGGTTAAACGCGTTAGAACTCAATCTGATCGTCGCGCTAATAACCTCGCTTTCAAATCTGAAATGCGTTCTGCAATCAAGACTTTTGAAGCGAAAGTTGAAGCAAAAGACGTTGAAGCTGCGAAAACAGCTCTTAACCAAGCTTCTAAGCGCATCGACAAAGCTGCTGATAAAGGAATCATTCATAGAAACACAGTAGCACGTAAAAAATCTCGTCTAACTAAAATGTACAACGAGATTTCAGCGTAATTCCTTAAAAACGTTAAAAGCTGTTGGGGCAACCCAACAGCTTTTTTTATGTGTTTTTAATTTTAGTAACTAACAATTCAAGAATAAGTTTTTTATCCATTCTACCTGTTTTCATTTCATAATCCGATTCTGCGATTTGGTCTATAATAAAACGCAACTTTTCTTCATGAAAACTTCGAGTTTGCTGCTGTGCAATCTTAACTGCGTAAGGATGCAATTTAAGTGTCGAAGCCATTTGCTTTTGACCATAACCTCGCTTAGAAAGTTCACTAACCTGGTATATAATTCGAAACTGCCTGCCGATTAAAGAAAGAATTTTGATTGGTTCTTCATTTATTTTTAATAAATCATATAAAATACGAAAGGCTTTATCTAGATCTTTTCTAACAATCCGGTCTATTAGCGCAAAAATATCATTTTCTAATGTTCTTGCAACAAGGAGATCAACAACCTCCGCATTGACAACTCCACCCTCACCAACGTATAGAGCCATTTTATCAATTTCCTGCTGCAATAACATCAAATGACTACCTGTTAATTGAACAAGCCTCTCTTCGCCTTCCTGGTCAAATGTAACACCATTCTCTTTTGCTCGTTGCTGAAGCCAGTCTCCAAGATGACTTTCTTGTAAAGCCTCAGCTTTCACAAAGGCTCCTGCTTTCTTAATTGATTTTACCAATTTTTTTCTCTCATCCAGCTTTTCATAAGGTGCTTCAATAATGAGTATCGTAAAAGGAGAAGGGTTTTCAGCATATCGTTGAAGGGAATCAAGATCATGCTCAACTTTACTTTTGTCCCTAGCAGCTGTTAAAAACAATGGATTCTTTACTATTATCACCCGTTTCTCCCCGAGAAACGGCAGCGTTTCAGCATCTTCTACGGCAGCTTGTACAGGTGTTTCGTTTAAATCATAATAAGCAAGCCCAAATTCTCTTTCCTCTTCAGGTAGCGCCTGTTCAATGATCATTTTTTGCAGCTCATCAATTAGGAAAGCTTCTGTTCCTGTTAAGAGATATAGTGGATCTAACTTGTTCTGTTTGATTTTCTTTTTTAAGTCTGAAATGGACATTTATGTACACCTCGATTTTATTCGTCCATTCCTATCCTAATAGCAGACAACAAAGTTGGCAAGTAGAAAAGGGAAGCCGGCTGCTACAACCAGCCTCCCATTTATAGTAAACGCTACTCCGTAAGGCCTAGGACTCTTACCAAGCAACGATGTTCGGTGTGTAGTAGATAGGATATCCTATGCAAAGTTAAAGTATGGGTGACAACTCTTTACAGGAAAGGGAGTGATTTTTTCGCATAAATTACGTTCATTAAAAACTTAAACAGTTCATGGATAATAAAGACATAGGGAATAATACATGATACAATATTGTTTGAAATGTACATTTAAAGGAAAACCCCTACATAAAGACTACATAGGTAGTTAACAGTGAATACTATTGGGGAAGCAGGAGGGAAGGCAAATGAACGAGTTCGAAAAAGATGTTCAAGCTAAGGAGAACGACGCTGTTCAATCAGCTGTTGGCTTTGCAGTACCATTTTTATTCTTTTCCATCATTTTCTTCACGGCTGTAATTATTAAAGCGCTAGGCTAAATAGACTGCCCCAGGCAGTCTATTTTCAATTTAACATCACAGACCACCTTCCAATTTTGTTGTTTCTAAAGATGTATCTCACCGTGCCATTCTCATCTGTTCTGAAGACTGGAATATGAAGTTCTTCATACCTTTTCAAAACTTCTTCGTTTGGATGACCATATCGATTATTTACACCAACTGAAATAATCGAAAGCTTAGGTGATAAATGCTCAATAAACTCTTTAGAGCTGGATGTAGGGCTTCCATGATGCCCTACTTTTAGTACATCGATTTCTCTGAGGTAACCACTTGAAAGCAGTTGACGTTCTCCCTCTTCTTCCAGATCTCCTGTAAATAGCCAACTATATCCCCCTAGTCGTGCATGAAGTATAATGCTACCGTCGTTCTCTTCTGCTTTCTCTAAAGCCTGAAAAATTGTAAATTGAGCGTCATTCAGAGACCATGATTGCCCCGCCTCCGCTAAAGAAATAGTGGTCCCTCCTTCTTTCGCAATATGAATCAACTCTTTTTCTAATGCCGTTTGTTCTGTGCTGTGATCGAGTAATAACCTTCTTACAGTGACCCCTTCCAGCAACTCTTTGGCTCCCCCCGCATGATCATAATCCCCATGTGTCAAAATTAACAAATCAACGGCACGAATTCCTTTAGACTTGATATATGGAAGAACTACATCACCTCCTATATCAAATGATGAAGCTCTTTTTTGCCACTCTTCCTCATTGCCATACATCGGTCTTCCTCCTGTATCAATTAAGATAACCTGCCTTTGAAAAGGCAATGTAATCAATATACTATCTCCTTGACCCACGTCAATAAACGACACTTCTCCATATGGATTCAAATAAGGCATAACGTATAATACGATGCAAAATACACTCCACAAAGTTCCGCCTAAGAGAACATTTCCACGCTCCCACAAAAGCAAAATAACAATACTTACGCCTAATGAGACAATGAGCGTTACGGCTGATATTTTCCCGAATACAACAATCGTATCCTTACCTGCAATAAATACAAAGAAAGTATGAATATGATCTATAAAAAAAGCGAGAATTTCAGAAATAAATTGAAAAAGAAAATGTAAGTGGAGGAAATGCAATAGAAAGGTAAGCATCAAACCTGGTAATACAATGACTGAAATAATTGGAACATAGATGAGGTTTAATCCAAGACTTAGAATGGAAATTTGATGAAAGTGATAAATAACAACGGGGAATGAAATAATTTGAGGGAGAACAGAAAGAGAAAGAAGCTGAGCGAATGGATGAGTTGATCGATTAATGATCGATTTGGAAGAAACAATTAAAGCAAACGCAATGAGAAAAGAAAGCTGAAATCCAATATGGTAGGCGTAATATGGGTTTACAGATAAAATAACCACACAAGCGAATGAAACGCCATCAAGCGGATTGACATTTAACTTTAGCCGCAAGCTGATGACAACTAGCATAGCCATTAATGAAGCTCTCATAACAGAAGGAGCACATCCTGTTAGAGTCATGTAAATCGGATAAAATACAATGAGTGAAGTATACGCTTTTTCTCTGGTTAGTCCTAAACGGATAAACAACCAAAAGAACACCCCTCCCACAACGCCAACGTGTAACCCCGAAACAGCCAGAACATGACTTAATCCTAAAACTTGATAAGCTTCCTCAACTTCATCTGGTAATAGGCTTCGTTCGCCTATTAACAAAGAAGCAGCCAATCCATGAAGGCGAGCTGGGTATTCTGAAACAATGGTCGATAAAACATTTTGACGAGATTGCTGAACTAAAGAAAAAAATGACTTTGATAATTGGTGACATTCAGGCTTTGCTTTTAGTTCATAAATCCAATGAATGTTTTGGTAATAAAGATAACGCTCATAATCAAATAAAGAGGGAACTCTGAGGGGGGATGGAGGCTCTAGCGATCCAGAAAGGTAACATGTATAACCAACTTCTAATTGCTCTACTTCATTTTTTTCTTGTATAGAGGAAATGTAATAATTGACCTTCAATTTCTCTGTTTCAGTCTTTAGTTCAAAAGACATAAAATCGCCATCAATTTCTGGTATTGACGAAATGGTTCCTAAAATAATACTTGGCCCTTCCTTTAAAGATGTTACATTAAAAATATTTACAATAATTGTATAACTAAAGAAAAGAATGAAGGTTAGGCAAACTAACAGCATTAATAGCTTCCGCTTGCCCTTCCATAACCATAGTAATACTACAAATAATACAAAAAAGGCGCCTGAAAAATTGACACTCATTACGCCAATGAATGCAGCAGCTGCTATGACCCACAAATTCCCTTTCATTACATACCGTATAATTTTGAAGCTTTCTCATATAAGGGTTTTACTTCTGTTGGATCGAGTCCAGCATCAGATACTTTTCTTAACAAATCAGCCGTTAAATCAAGTTTCTCTTGACTATTTGTATCCAAAATCATTTCTTCCAGCTCAACTTGTCTAACACTTACTCCTGCATCCTCAAATAATTCAATCGCATAAGGATGATTTTTATAATTCTCAGCGTAGATGACCGTTTTAATTCCAGCCTGTATAATTGCTTTACAGCAGTTGAGACAGGGAAAATGAGTAACATAAATCTCAGCATCAGTTGTTTGCACACCAAATTTAGCACATTGAATAATTGCATTCATTTCAGCATGAATGGTACGAACACAATGATTATCAATGACGTAACATCCTTCATCAATACAATGTACACCACCTGACACAGATCCATTATATCCACCAGCAATCATACGCTTATCCCTCACAATTGTTGCCCCTACAGTTAAACGAGTGCATGTGCTCCTAAGTGCAAGTAAATGGCTTTGCGCCATAAAATATTGATCCCACGAAATGCGTTCCAATGTTCTCCCCCCAATGTGTTTTATCTTCTATTAGTTTGATCTAAATAAACTGTCTCGTCAATCTATCTCATTGAACCGTAATCAAATCCTTTAATTTCTCAAACGTTTTCTCCCCGATTCCACTGATGTTCATCAATTCTTCTATTGCAGTAAAACCACCATTGTCTTCTCGAAATTGAACAATTGCTTCAGCCTTTGCAGGACCTATCCCCGGCAGTTCTTGAAGCTCATTTAAATCAGCTGAATTAATTGAAACGAGCTGTGATTCAACACTTGGCTTCTCACTAACTGAACTAGATGTCACTTCCCCAACTATTGGTACATAAATGACCATTTCATCCACTACTTTGCTTGCTAAGTTCAGCTGAACCTGATCGGCATCTTCAAGAAATCCTCCAGCTTTTTTAATGACATCCTTTACGCGCCCATTGCTATTTATTTCATACACGCCTGGCGCTACTACAGCTCCTTTCACGTCTACCAGTACGACACTAACTACATCATCTGGCTTCTCTACAACCGTTTCTTTTGTATCTTGGAGTTCACCACCTTCATTTTCTAAAAGAGCATGATCAAATGTGAGATTGTCTTGATTTTCTGCAAATACATTAAAATAAAGGAGGAAACTAATACCAACCGAAACGGCCAGAATAGAAAGAATTACTTTTTCACGAACAGTTAAATTTCGAAAATACTTCATTCTTCTCTCATACCTTTCTAATGTTTCATGGTCTTAAACATATATTGAGACTTTCATACATATGTTGTAGGAGAAATGAGTATGGAAGGAGGGGGAGTAAATTGAAAATCGGTGTAATTGGTACCGGCAATATGGGGACAATTCTTATTTCTTCCTTTATTGATTCGTGCGCCGTAATACCTTCCCATCTCACAATAGTAAATCGATCAATCGAAAAAGCGGCAACATTAAAAAGGCAGTACCCTTCGTTAAACCTTGTGAGAAGCGCAGAAGAAGTAGTGAAAAAATCTGATATGATCTTTGTTTGTGTAAAGCCACATGAGTATTTCCCACTCTTAAAGAAAATTCGACCTGGACTTAAACCCCAGCATCTTGTTGTTTCCATCACAAGTCCAATTAAGGTGAGTGAACTTCAATCGTTTGTTCCATGTGATGTTGCAAGAGCCATCCCAAGCATTACAAACAGGGCACTAAGCGGCGCTTCACTCGTAACATTCAGCAGTCAGTGTTCTGAAGCAAATAAAGTGAAATTGCTTTACCTCATGTCACAAATTTCAACGCCGATCGAAACAGAAGAGGAAATCACTAGAGTTTCATCTGATATTGTCAGTTGTGGTCCTGCTTTTCTAAGTTACTTGATCCAACAGTTCATCGAAGGAGCAGTAGCTGAAACAGACATATCAAATGAACAGGCTGCCATTTTGGCTACTGAAATGCTGATCGGGATGGGGAAGCTTCTTGAAAAAGATTATTTTTCACTTGAAACATTGCAGAGAAAAGTAACTGTAAAAGGAGGCGTAACTGGAGAAGGGTTGAAAGTTCTCGAAGCGGAAACTGGTGAGATGTTTCGTCATTTAATACAGAGCACTCATAAAAAATTTGATGAAGATCGCGAAGGAATTAAAATTCAATTCAAGGAAGAATCGAGACAGAAATAATAACTACTTAAAGTTCATTCGTCAAAACTTAGCCGTTTCCTTTAACCAAATAAAAAAAAGAGTGATTTCAATTGAAATCACTCTTTTTTCATTTCACAGCTCTAAAAAACAGGCGCTCAGATGTAGGAGTTGGAACTAGCTCAGTAAAGTCAGCTGTTACTGTAATATTCGAAAAGCCTACCTCTGTTAACCAGGCTATATAATCATCCATTTGGAACGTTCTTTGAAAATGAAGCTCATCAAATCGTTCATAGAGACCTTCTTCATTTTCTACAAAAAAGCTTAATTCATGCTCAACAGAGCCCTCTTCTTCCCCGGCATAACTATTCCATATATAGGAAATATCATCTTCACTACTCGCAAAAGTATGACCAACAAAATGGTTTTCCATTTTGTGAAGAGAGTGAACATCAAATAACAAAACCCCACCTGATTTTAAATGCTTATAAATGCTTCGAAAAGAATCTTGAACACCATTTTTATCTGTGACATAGTTCAAAGAATCACAAAAAATCGTTACTATGTCGTACGTTTCACCAGTATCAAGTTCTCTCATATCTTGTTGGAGCAGGTTTAAAGGAAGATTGTATTTTAGTGCTTTATCTTGCGCCACGGAAAGCATATGTTCTGAAAGATCCACTGCAGTAACATCATATCCCGCTGACGCAAGTCTAATTGAACATTCTCCAGTACCAGATCCTAAATCCAAAATACGACCATGAGACAATTCCCCTTTAACAAGAGCAGACCATTTCTCATAAGGAGCTTCTTCCATCAAACGATCGTAAACATAAGAAAAGCGTTCATACGATTGCATATTATGCTAGAATTTCTTCAAGGCTTAAATGCGGTGCATCGCCCCATAATTTCTCAAGATTATAATAGTTGCGCTCATCTTTATGAAAAATATGGACAATGACGTTCCCTAAATCAACAAGAACCCATCTCGCTTGGTCATATCCCTCAAGCCTCTTCACATCCATACCTTGCTCTAATGCCTGGTCTTTAACCTCTTTTGCAATAGCTTGAACTTGCTTCTCTGAATTCCCGTGACAAATCAAGAAGTAATCTGCAATTAAAGAAACTCCATTCATATTAAGGGCTACAATATCTTCAGCTCTTTTATCATCGGCTGCTTTTGCAGCAAGGTTAATCATTTGGTTTTCATTCATATTGTTTCCTCCAATTCTTCTCAGGCGTTCAATGATTTTACAATGCTGTTATATGTTAAGAACGTCGCCGGATAAACGGGTTGATTCTTCTTCATTAGAAACTGCACAGTATTCCTGAGAGACAACGCAATAGCTTGATCGAGATCTTGTTGAACCATTTCTCTGACCTCATCTACACCAGGAAATGAGCGTCCTGGTTCAATGTAATCAGCTATAAACACACATTTTTCCATTAATGTCATTTCAGGACGACCTGAAGTATGATATTTGATGGCATTTAGAATTTCTTCATCCTCAATCCCTATCTCACAACGTACTAAATAAGCTCCAACTGGAGCGTGCCAGAGTTCAGGCGAATACTCCAGCAAATCTTCAGGAAATCCTTGATCAATAATAACCTGGCGCATTTCATCCTTTGGACGAAACTTAGCATAATCATGAAAAATAGCCGCAATTTCTGTCTTTTGACGATCTGCGCCATATTTTTCTGCAAGCTCAATTGCAGTATCCGTTACTCCAACAGTATGAACGTAGCGATGCTCAGTTAAATGAGGCTCAACTAACTTTAACGCTTCAGTTCGATTCATATAATCCCTTCTCTTCAATAAAAGTTCGGACAGCTTCTGGAAGCAAGTACCGTCCACTCTTTCTATGGCGTAAATCGTCTCTTAATTCACTTGAAGAAACATCGATTTGAGGAACATCTATAACAGAAACATTGTAACGTTCTTTATCTGGATCATACCCAGGTCGATTTACTCCTACAAATGAAATCATCGAAGACAACTCATCAATTCGATGCCAATTGGGGAGATCCTCAATCATATCTCCACCAATGATAAAATAAAAATCGATATTAGGATAATTTTCTTTCAATATTTCAATTGTATCAATTGTATAGGATCGGTCATTACGTTCAAATTCGATTAAAGAAAGCTTAAAGTAAGGGTTCCCCTCTATTGCCAACTGTACCATCTTCACACGGTGATGATTATCAGTAATATGACTACCATTTTTATGTGGAGGTCGATGACTTGGCATAAACCAAATTTCATCCATTCGGCAAGTTTCGAGCACCCCTTGCGCAATGGTAAGATGACCGAGATGAGGGGGGTCAAATGTTCCACCAAGTAGGCCGACTCTTAATTTTTTCTCAACAGTCATTATGGAAGAATAATTTCTTTATTCTCTTCTGATTCTTTATACAAAACAACCATATTCCCAATAATTTGTACGAGTTCCGCCCCTGTTTCAGTTGATAGTTGTACCCCAACTGTATTGCGATCTTCGTCACAATTTTGAAGAATGCTTACTTTAATAAGCTCTCTAACCTCTAATGCTTCTTCAATTTGTTTTGTCATATTCTCATTCACGCCACCTTTTCCTACTTGGAAAATAGGGTTTAGACGATTAGCTTTTGCGCGTAAGAAACGCTTTTGTTTTCCTGTTAACATGAATATCCTCCTAGCTCTTTTAAAACCGTATTTCGCATTCGTTTCCGATCAGGCGAGACTCCTGTCCACTTTTCAAATGCAAGCGCCCCCTGTTCAACGAACATCGAGATGCCATTATCAGTGACTGCGCCTTTTGATTTTGCAAGCTTCATCCATTTTGTTTCTAGTGGATTATAAATCAAATCACTAACAACCGTACCTGATCTTATATGTTCAAGTGATATTGGCATTCGATCAAGGTGAGGGCTCATACCAATAGACGTTGTATTAATAACGATATCGAACTGTCCCAATGAAGTCTCTGCTTCAGATAGCGTTATAGCATTTGCCACGCTGTAATGTTGACATAATTTTGATAGCTCTTCTGCTTTCTCAAGTGTTCGATTGGCAATCGTTAAAGATGCCACCTCGGATTGGGAAACAGAAACAGCAACTGCTCGAGCAGCGCCACCAGCACCAATAACAAGAATTTTCTTGCCGCTCAAGTTTTTTTCTCCAATCAAAGTGAGCAACGAAAATAAATAACCTGATCCATCAGTGTTCGTACCGATATATTTACCATCACGCTTATAAACCGTATTAACTGCACCAATATCAATAGCTTCTTGCTCTACCTCATCTAGTAATGGAATAATGGCGACTTTGTGTGGAATGGTCACATTGAAACCTTGAATATCAAGCATTTTCATTGCATCCACACCATCTTCCAGCTGTTCTGGCGATAGATCAAATGCATGGTAATGATGCGATAAACCAAGCTCTTTAAATTCACCGTTATGCATGATCGGTGACATCGAATGTCCTATAGGATGACCAATCAGTCCATATAACTTCCCCATTATCTGCCTCCTAGATGAGTGATTTTCTAATAGACACGCCTACTCCTTCAGGTGCATATGCTTTCACAGTTGTTCCTTTACCGGATACGGTTACCCATCCTAGACCTGAAAAAACGATATCCATCTTTTCCTCTTTGATGCGGAGTTCATGACCAACTAGAGCAGGCAGCTCTTTCTTTGACTGATCTCCCGGAGGATAAAGAAGTTCTCCTAGATGCTCATCATAAAGATCATCAGCCTTCTCAATTTTTGTACGATGGATATAGAGATCATTTGACACATGACAAATAAAAGACTGCCTTCCGCCCTCGACAAAATCAAGGCGTGCAAGTCCACCGAAAAACAGCGTTTGTCCTTCATTTAACTGAAATACTTTAGGCTTAATTTCTTTCTTTGGACTAATTACTTTTAATTCCTCAGCGTTGACAAAGTGTGCCATTTGATGATGATTAATAATACCTGGGGTGTCATATAATGTCTTTCCATCATCAAGCGGAATATCAATCAAGTCAAGTGTTGTACCTGGAAACTGACTTGTTGTAATCATTTGCTCTGCATCTCCGCCAAACTCTTGTATAAGTTGATTTACAAAAGTTGATTTACCAACATTTGTACAGCCAATTATATAAACATCTTTTCCATCTCTCAAGCGATCAATTTCACCTGCTACATCCATAACGCTATCGCCTTTTTCTGCACTCATTAACATGACATCAGCAGGCTTTAGTCCATTCTCTTTGGCGCTTGTTTGCATCCACTTTACTAACTTTGATTTGTTTACTGACTTGGGCAACAAATCTACTTTGTTTCCAACTAATAAAACAGGGTTTCCTCCTGCGAATCTCTGAATACCAGGAAGCCAACTTCCATTAAAATCGAAGATATCGACAATCTTGACGATAAGAGCATCCGTTTGGCTAATTTCATTTAGTATTTTCAAAAAGTCATCATCTGTTAAAGAAACGTCTTGAATTTCATTATAGTGCTTTAAACGAAAACAACGCTGACATATAATGACGTCTCGATTAAGTGCAGACGGTGGTGCATAGCCAAGTGCGTTTTTGTCTTCTGTTTGAATGTGTACACCGCATCCGGCGCAAATAATTTGTTCGTTGTCCAAACTTATTCCTCCCAATTTATCTTCCCTTTTCGTTTCATCCAGGTAAGGAAAATGCTTTCTATTTTTCGATTGAATTTCGTAAAGAACCCATCTGTGCTTGCAACTGGCACGACAAGAATTGTATGAAGCCCCATGCGATTTCCTCCGACGACATCCGTGAAAATTTGATCTCCAATAACTACAGTATCATCTGCGCTAAGGTTCATATCCTTCAACGCTTTCCGAAAAGCTTTAGTCATCGGTTTTCGAGCTTCATATATAAATGGCACCTCAACTGGTGAGGCAAACTTTTCTACTCTTGTCTTATTATTATTCGAAACAATGGTAACGAGAATGCCCTCATCACTCATTTGCTTAAACCATTTTAGCAACTTAGGTGTGGCGTCAGCTCTATTCCATTCCACAAGGGTGTTATCGAGATCAGTAATAATGCCCTTAATGCCTCGCTCTTTCAATAATTCTGGACTTATTTGAAAGATGTCTTGTACATGTTCATTTGGTAAAAACTTATTTAGCAAATTGCAACACTCCTACTATTAGTGACATCCCTATTGTATCAATATTTTCACCTCGTACAACTATTAACTTACGAATGAACAAAATGAAAACAAAATAATAAAATCAAAATTTTTCGACACATTATGTCATTCACAAAATATGTGGATAACATTATTAACATAAACAAACCATTAAATCATTGTGAATGACTAAGATATAAACATGATACCCACAAATTATCCACTCTTCACTGTGGATAACGGAACGGTTGTTCTCCGTATGTTTACGTGGTAAGCTTACTGCAAATAAAAGATCCACATACACAATATGCGGACTAGACGGAGAATAGAACCTTATTCAGGAGGTGCTTAATCATGGAAAAGTTATCAGATGACTTATTGATTGAATCCTTTTATAAGGCAAAAGAATTAAAGCTAAGTAGCGACTTTATTGGTCTTATTCAACGTGAGATCAAAAGGCGCAGACTTGATAAGCAAGTTTCTCTTATCGGGATTTAAACATTGCCAACCTTGATCGTATCCAGGGTTGGCCTTTTTATTTTATTCGATTTCAAAGTAGTTCCCCCATGAAGAAGTCCACTCTTCGCTTGTTACTTCATCAGTCGTCTTCATTTTCTTCGCTTTTCGAAAGTGATCAGGTTCTGATAAGAAGACAACCGCCAATCCTTCTGCTTGAAACCATTCCTTGTACTCTGTAAGCAATGGCTCAATATCTTGTCTTGTATATGCAAAAGGTTTCAACGCCACCACCGTTTGGTCATTACGGGATAAAATAATGACATCATTTATAGCAGACTCGTTTTTTATTTTTTTTCGAATAGCTTCTAATGAACTTAACGGTTTATGATCTTTCATTATTGCGGCTCCGATGGGAGCCATTTCTATTGAGCGAAAATATTCTCTTGGACCAAATGGAGATTGATCCTCGCTTTTATATATCGTTTGACACGCCGTTAACAATATAAGGATAGGAATAAGAATAGAAATGGATTTTATCACGTGAATCCTCCTTTCGCAAATAGAATCGGCGATGTTTGGAAAACTTATACGGGAAAGTTGCTTTTTTAAACAGGAAAAGTTGATAAACGTGTCGGTTTTTGATTACAATTGAGGTATCGCAATATGAGTTCATTTGAACTTTTATCATATTGAGCATTAGTGGGGAGGTTTTTGTAGAATGCTTCATGCAGCTGTCTTGCTACCTTTTCTGGCAGCGTTTTTCATCCCGTTACTTTATCGGGGCGTCAAACAAGTCCATTTAGGATGGTTTGTTCTTTTAGTTCCGATAGTGTTGTTTGGGTATTTTCTTACGTTTATAAAAGAAGTTACGCAGGGTGTACATACACTTAAAACGTTTGAGTGGATTCCATCACTCGGAGTGAACGTTACATTCTATATTGATGGTCTTGGCCTGTTTTTCGCGCTTTTGATCACTGGAATTGGATCACTCGTTGTTCTCTATTCCATTTATTATTTAAGTAAAGCCGAAAAGCTTGGCCATTTTTATGTCTATCTCCTATTGTTTATGGGAGCCATGCTCGGGGTTGTGTTGTCGGATAATTTATTTGTTCTCTACACATTCTGGGAATTAACGAGCATTTCATCATTCCTGCTAATTGGATACTGGTACCAACGAGAGAAATCAACATCTGGTGCCCTTAAATCAATGATGATTACTGTTTTTGGCGGTCTAGCCATGCTCGGTGGTTTTCTACTCATGGCAGATATCACAGGAACGGCAAGTATTAGGGGGATTATTGAAAACGGAGAGATGATTGTTACGTCTTCCCTTTTCCCATTCATCTTAGTACTCGTACTACTGGGAGCTTTTACGAAGTCAGCTCAGTTTCCATTTCATACATGGTTACCTGACGCAATGGAAGCACCAACACCAGTCAGCGCCTTCCTACACTCAGCTACTATGGTTAAAGCTGGTATCTACCTTGTTGCGAGGTTAAGCCTCATCTTCGCAGGTACCGATCTCTTTTTCTTGATTGTTAGTGGATTTGGATTGCTCACGCTATGCTGGGGATCTTATATGGCTGTTAGACAAACAGACCTTAAAGCTATCCTCGCCTATTCGACGATTAGTCAACTGGGTATGATCATGGCTATGTTAGGTTTTGGTACTGAGGTGGCTATTCTTGCAGCTGTATTCCACATTTTGAACCACGCTACGTTCAAAGGCAGTCTCTTTATGGTCGCAGGTATTATTGATCATGAGACAGGCACTCGAGATATTAGAAGACTCGGAGGCCTATTTACGTTCATGCCAATCACTGCAACCTTAGCATTCTTTGGCACATTCTCAATGGCAGGATTCCCACTACCTTTTCTAAACGGTTTCCTGAGTAAAGAAATGTTCTTTGAATCGTCCCTGCATTTTGAAAATGCATCTACAATTGTTGAAGCCGTTTCACCTTATTTCCCTTATTTAGCAGTTGGCGGAAGTATCTTCACTTTTGTTTATTCCATTATGCTTTTCTTCCGAACATTTACCGGTAAACAAAGGGATAAATTACCTAAAGAACCACACGAAGCACCGATTGGTATGCTTATCTCGCCAATCATTCTTGTACTTCTTGTGATCGTCATTGCTTTTGTTCCGAACGTTTTTGGGCATTCTCTTCTTTCACCGATGGTGGATTCCATAGCCGGTTCAGCTGGTGAAACGCATATTAAATTCTGGCACGGATTGGGGCCTGCTCTTTACATGAGTTTAGCTGTACTTTTGCTAGGAACGGCTTTCTATCTGACCCGTACAAAATGGGAACGTATATACACTATTTTACCTGGTAAACTTTCTGCAGCTAAAGCCTATGATGGTATTATAACCGGCATCATAAATGGATCTAAGAAATTAACGAATGGTTATATGACTGGATCTCTCAGGCATTACATGATATATATCCTAATCTTCTTCATAGCTCTTGTCTCCATCACCATAAGTGTTACTGGAGGCTTCAAAATGTCATTTGATGACCTGGCCCCGATTGCTATTCCTGAGTTACTTATAGCGATTGTGATGGCCGGCGCTGCTTTTGGAACGATTTTTATGAAGAATCGTATTGCCGCTATTCTAGTACTTGGAATCGTAGGGTATGGATTATCCCTATTATTCGTCTTCTTCCGAGCACCAGACTTAGCGCTCACTCAGCTTATTGTAGAAACCGTAACGGTTGCACTATTTCTTCTATGTTTTTATCACTTGCCTAATTTTGATAAACAGAAGGAATCCAAAAGAACAAACGCCGTTAACTGGGTCATCTCTATATCTGTAGGGGTTCTTGTAACTATGATAGGAATCGCTTCACACAGTACGAAATTGTTTGAACCAATTTCAGAGTACTTTCTTAAAAACTCCTATAAATTGGGCGGAGGAGACAACGTTGTTAATGTTATTCTTGTTGACTTCCGTGGACTTGATACGATGCTTGAAATCCTTGTACTTGGACTTGCTGCGCTCGGGATCTTCACAATGATTAAATTGCGTCCGAGTAAGAAGGAGGGAAATGATTAATGGAAATTATCATGTCTGTACTTGCAGGTCTGCTTTTTACAGCAGGTGTCTACATGATGCTGCAAAAACAAATTCTTAAAATCATTATCGGTACGGCACTGTTGTCTCATGGAGCACACCTCTTTATTATTACGATGGGAAAGTTAAATCGTGGAAAACCTCCTATCCTTGCAGAAGGCGTAACAAGTTATGTTGATCCGTTGCCACAGGCACTTATATTAACTTCCATCGTTATTAGTTTCGGTGTGACATCGTTTCTTCTTGTGCTAGCGTATCGGACATATCAAACGAACGGTACTGATAATATGGAGAAGTTAAGGGGTAACGAAAATGAGTAATCTAGCTATACTACCAATTTTATTACCGTTATTAACTGGAATCATTCTTGTATTCCTCAATAAACGGTTGCCACTTGTACGATTGATTACACGCATTATGGTGCTTGTCAATCTCGCAGTTGTATCTGTCATCGCATTTAATGTGATTCAAAACGGCACGATCGTATTAAAAGCCGGGGATTGGACAGTGCCTTATGGCATTGTTCTGGTCGCCGATCCGCTTGCTATGTTGTTAGTCGTCACTGCGAATATCATTGCGGTTGCATGTGCTTTTTATGCTTTTAATTCGCTCGATGAACAACGCGAACGTTTTTACTTTTATCCGCTTTTTCAACTTCTCATTGCGGGTGTTAGTGGTGCGTTTCTAACAGGAGACCTGTTTAACTTATTCGTCTTCTTCGAAGTACTGCTTATTGCTTCATACGGATTAATCGTTCTTGGTGGGACCAAAGAACAATTCAGAGAGTCCTTTAAATACATCATTATCAATCTATTTTCATCTATGCTGTTTGTTACAACGATCGCCTTTCTATATGCAGTAGTTGGGACAGTCAATATGGCTCAGTTAGCTGAACGGATCGGTGAAGTTCAACAGGATGGTGTGTTAACGACCATTGGCATTTTGTTATTGATCGTTTTTGCAACGAAAGGTGCGCTTTTCCCATTATATTTCTGGCTCCCTAAGTCTTATACAGTTCCACCAACTGTTATTTCAGCATTATTTGGAGCGTTACTTACCAAAGTTGGGGTATATTCTATACTAAGAGTTTTCTCTCTGATCTTCGTCTATAACCTTACAGTTACGCATCAAATTTTGCTTGTACTGGCAGGATTCACGCTTGTTTTCGGTGTGATTGGGGCCCTTTCGACGAATAATGTGCAATTGATTATTGCCTATAATATCATTCCAGCAGTTGGTTATATGATTCTTGGTATTGGCACGTTCTCAGCAACTGCTCTTGCAGGCACAATTTATTATTTGCTTCATGATATGATTATTAAAGCAGCACTCTTCTTCCTTGTTGGTGCTATGGTGGCTTACGCCGGCACATCAGATTTGAGAAAGATGGGTGGCATTATTAAAAATCAACCAGTCCTTGGATGGCTCTTTTTCATTGCAGCATTAGCGCTTGCTGGATTACCGCCATTTAGTGGATTTATCGGTAAACTCCTTATTCTAAGAGGTGCTTTCGAGGAAGGACATTATGTACTAGCGATTATAGGATTAGTGACCAGTCTTTTAATTCTTCTTTCTGTTATCCGCATCTTTATTAATGGATTCTGGGGAGAGGCAAAGCAGGAATATGTTTCAACAGTTAACTCTACTAAAGGTAAAATAATGCCTGCTGCTTTCTTACTCATTTTCACGATATTTCTTGGATTAGGTGCAGAATTTATTTATCCTACGGTTCAAACAATTGCGGATCAAATGATTGATCCATCAAATTATATTGATTCGGTTATGAAGGAGTAGATGGCATGCCAATACAAATTATCATAAACCTGATTATTGCCGTTCTCTGGATGTTTCTTTTTGAAAGTTACTCTTTTAGTACGTTCTTTGTTGGCTATTTATTTGGAATCGGATTACTTCTATTAATGGAGCGTTTCATTCCAGACCGCTTTTACTTTTATCGTCTTTGGGCGATTCTTAAATTATTGTTTTTGTTTATTAAAGAGCTGATTATGGCTAATGTTCAGGTTGTTAAGCTCGTATACAGTCCCAAACTTAAAATGGAACCAGGCATTATCGCTGTGCCCATTGATGTTCGAACAAACTGGGAAATTACGATGCTCGCAAATCTCATTACATTAACTCCAGGGACACTAACGGTTTCAGTCGCTCCAGATAACATGCATATTTATATCCATGCTATGGACGCGCCTGATGCAGATGAGGTTATTAAAGAAATTAAAGGCACATTTGAGAAAGCAATTATGGAGGTGACGAGATGACTTCTCTTTTATCTACTGTATCAACCATTTGTATCGTCATCATCGCAATCTCTACCCTATTTTTACTCTATCGAGCAATAAAAGGACCTTCGAATCCCGACCGTGCTGTTGCACTGGATACAATCGGCATTAATCTTATGGCAATAGCGGGTATTCTAGCAATCAAACTGGAAACAGCGTATTTCAATGATATTATTCTTCTTATTGGAATTCTCGCTTTTATAGGAACAGTAGCTATTGCTAAATTTCTGGAAAAGGGTGTTATCATTGAAAGAAGTCGTGATTAGCATTTTTATGATCATTGGCACGTTTTTCCTTTTTTCTGGAGCGCTTGGAATTTTTCGACTTCCTGACGTTTACACTCGTCTACATGCTGCTTCAAAAAGCGCTACTCTAGGAGTAGCTGGAATCCTTATTGCCGCTTTCCTTTATTTTATCTTTGAAGAACAAATGGTAAGTGGTAAGCTCATTCTCGGTATTATTTTCATTTTGATGACAGCTCCAGTTTCTGGACATATGATTTCTAGAGCTGCTTATCAAAAAGGTGTTCCGCTCTGGGATAAAACTACGAGAGATGATCTTGATAAAGCACAAAACCAAAAAGCAAGTACGAAAAAGGGTTAAACCCTTTCGTACTTGCTTTTTTACGTGTTGACAGTGTTCATGAAATTATTGTTATAGATTTATTAAATTACTTATAGCTTCCATAATGATTAGCGTAGTAATAGTATCCTCCGCCAATAACAAGTAGTAAAACTAGTAGAACAACGATTAAGGCAAAATATCCTCCGCCATAGCCTGGATATGGGTATGGGTAAGGCGGATAAGGATAACCACAACCGGGATAACCGTAACTCATGCTCCCCCTCCTTCTCTCCTTCAAACAATCTGTTGGTAGATATTACAGTCTATGATAGGTTGATCAAAGATGTATGGACATTGGCGGAGTTTTCTAAATTCATTACTACATCTGTTCATCCTTCATCTTATGTTCTACAATTATAGAAGGGTGTAAGCCTTGAACTAACACTAAGGGGTCGATTTAAATGATAACACCAATGAAAACAATAACGCCTAGCTATGACCCATGGGAAGCTTATATGGATGTTGAAGAATATGGAAATACGATTCTTTCCAACATAGAACTGACAACGACTACTTTATGTAATATGAGATGTGAACATTGTGCAGTTGGTTATACATTGCAACCCAAGGATCCTGATCCACTTCCTCTAGACCTTATTACTCGTAGTCTTGATCAAGTAGAAAAACTTAGGGCGTTAAGTATTACGGGTGGTGAACCAATGCTTTCCATGAAATCGGTTAAGCAATATGTAGCTCCACTTCTTAAATACGCTCATGAACGCGGAGCGAGAACACAAATCAATTCAAATTTAACGCTTGATCGTAAGCGATATGATCTGATCATACCCTATCTTGATGTTTTACATATTTCACATAATTATGGAAGCATAGACGATTTCACTGACATTGGATTCGCTGTTATGGAAAGGAAGCCATCTCTCAAACAGCGGGAAGCTTATTTCCATCGTATGGTTGAGAATGCAAAAGATTTAACATCTAAAGGTGTCATCGTATCAGCGGAGACAATGATTAATCGTAGAACTCTTCCAAATATCGTGAGCATTCATCAACAAATAGCAGACATGGGGTGCCAGCGTCATGAAGTTCATCCGATGTATCCTTCGGACTTCGCTTCAGGTCTTGATATTGCCTCTTTGGATGAAATTCGAGAAGGAATTCACCGTTTATTAGATAATCGAGATCCAGATGTTTGGCTCTTATTCGGTACCCTTCCATTTTACCCATGCAGTTCCAATCAAGAAGACCTTAGACTTCTCGAAAGATTATATTCAGAACCTAATGTCACTGTTAGAAATGACCCAGATGGACGTTCTAGATTAAATATGAATATTTTCGATGGCGATATTATCGTAACTGATTTTGGAGATACGCCACCACTTGGAAATATTAAAGATACTAATCTAAATGATGCTTACGAAAAATGGCAAGAAAGTAAAATGGCTCAAAGCATAAGTTGTCATTGCCCTGCAGTAAAGTGTCTAGGACCTAACCTTCTTGTAAAGGATGCTTACTATCAGGATGTTGATTTCTTACAAAAAAAGACAAATATCTCGCTTTAACCTCCAATTTTGGGGGTTTTTTTACTCATTTTTAAATTAAAAACCATTTTCAGCTTTCGCATTAACATAGATAGGGTATAATACCTATCGTAATCTATAGGAGTGTGATAGTTGTGAAGAAAAAGGCATGGATTCTGATTCTAGTTGCGGGATCTCTTGTTATTTTGCTTGCATTGGCTGAGAACCAAACAGATTTTCTAAGAACCAATGCAAATGAAATGCCCGAGAACGATTCAGAATCAAAGAAGAAAAACATTACGTATTATACTAAATATTATCAGACTAAAAAGAGCATTTATGACTCTTATAAACATGAGGAAAGTGAAACCATTTTCCTTGGTGATAGTTTGACTGATTATTATGAGTGGGGGGAAGCTCTTAGTGACCATGAAGTATTAAATCGCGGTATTGCTGGCGATACGACTACAGGAGTTCTAAACAGGATTGAAGAAGTCGTAAAAGCTAAGCCAGACCGGATTTATTTGTTAATTGGTATAAACGATATGATTGCTGGGCAGTCAGTAAACAAAATTGAAACAAATTATAAGCAAATTCTAGATACGCTCAAAACGCAATCACCTAACACAAAAGTTTATGTGCAAAGTTTATTTCCAGTGAACACAGCATTAACTGGTCATCCACTAAATAATTCAATCATTAAGGATTTAAATAAACGTCTAGAAGATCTTTCAAATCTGTATGATTATCAATTTATTGATATTTATCCAGAGCTAGTAGAGTTTGGTCAGTTAAATAAAGATTTCACATTTGATGGGCTTCATCTTAATGGAGAAGGATATAAAATATGGACACGAAAAGTTCTCTCAACATATAACACTAACGCAGAGGAGAAATAATAAACTCTTCAATGCGTTATTGCTTTTTTGCTTTTGTGTGTTAAACTATAAGAGACCAACCTTAAAATGCTTCGGAGGAAAACCTCCGGAGTCCTTTTTTTGCTCTTTTTAGCTTGTCATTCATTAATGCCTTGCTACAGGCAAATTGACATGGTTAGACAACTAAGGTTTGCACTCGAACTCTCTTTCTTAAATGACAAAACCCAATTGTTTCTTCTTCATTTACAACATATAACGTTACAACTCTTTGAGAGATCTGATTTTCTTTAGATAAATAGACTATTTCGACCGACTGATGATGAGTTAGATACCCTTTTAATTTTTGATACATAATGCATCCCCTCATTCACGATCGTTTGTCCCTATTGCATTACGAACAAATGTTCTTCGCTACTACTTCTTACGAGAAGAGAGAAGTTATTTTCCATTAGCGTTATGACCAATTGATGAAACAAACATAAAAAACCTGCCAGTTGGCAGGTTTAGGCTCCACTCTCTCTTTCCTTTCGATTACGATAGAATTCATGAAACAGTTTCATTAGTGCTCGCTTTTCAATTCTAGATACGTAACTTCGTGAGATCCCAAGCTGTCGGGCTATTTCTCGCTGTGTTAATTCCTTCTCAAGATTCAGACCAAATCGCCCAACAATAACTTCCTTTTCTCTGTCATCTAAAATATGAATGTACTCATATATCTTCTTTTTCTCCATGTTTAACTGAATTAATTCAACAATATCTTCCGTTTCTGCTTTTAAGACATCGATCAGAGAAATTTCGTTCCCTTCCTTATCCTGACCTATCGGGTCATGAAGAGATACGTCTTTTTTCGTTTTCTTCAAAGCGCGGAGATGCATCAGAATTTCGTTCTCAATGCATCTTGCAGCATAGGTTGCTAGCTTAGTACCCTTGTCAGTAGAGTAGCTTTCAATTGCTTTAATTAATCCGATTGTCCCTATCGAAATGAGATCTTCAGGGTCTTCACCTGTATTTTCAAACTTCTTCACAATATGAGCGACAAGACGGAGGTTATGCTCGATCAGACGATTTCGTGCATCTTCATCACCTTTTGCCATCAGTTCTAAATACTTTCTTTCGTCCTTTCTTGAGAGAGGCTGAGGAAAAGCATTGTTCTTCACAAACGAGACAAAGAAAAGAACTTCCTTACATACGTAAGCAAGTGCTGCCAGTAATGACACATACTCACCTCCCAAAGATGGGCTTTTACTATATCTTATGTTTATGTGAATGCCTACCCCTACGTGTCTGTCCTTATGGAATTCTAATTAAAAAAATAAGACGCCCCTGACTGGAACGTCTTATCAACCGTTATAATCTCTATTCTTTTCTCTTGCCCACTTCTCAGACATAACTTCTTCCCTTAAATACCGATGATGGGTGGAGTAACGTCCATACTTCAAACGTATAACTGTTAGGATAGCAACGATTCCGCCAAGACCTGTCAGCTCTAACCATTCCATACCTGCCACTCTCCTCTAATGACAGTATATTCATAAATAATTAGATTGCTACGCTATAGATTAGTGTTGAATAGTTTAACGAGCATCTCATCGTTTATAATTAAATCAGACAGCTGATAACCATCCAAAACTTCAAAATAAGCTGATAAGGCATCATGTAGGACATGTTTTAATCGACAAGCAGGACTAATCACACAACTATTATTTTCCTTATCAAAGCACTCCACTAAATTGAAGTCTTCTTCAGTGCTTCTTACAACTTTTCCTACATTAATATCTTCTGGGAGATGAGCGAGTCGCAATCCTCCATTTCGCCCTCTAATCGTTTCGATATATCCATTTTTCCCAAGCTCATGTGCTACTTTCATGAGATGATTTTTTGAAATTTGATAGGCATTAGCGATTTCTTGTATGCTAGCTAACTTATCCTCTTTCATACTACCAAGATAAATCAGCATTCTTAACGAGTAATCCGTGTAATTAGTTAAACGCATGTTCCTTCAACCTCTTTTCGCTCCATTGTTCATGGGTCTATTTTATCATACCTCCTAAAACATAGTGTTCTACAATGCTTTCTATAAGATGTGAACGTTTCTTTAAAGATGTATATTTTATATTGCTTTTCAAATAACAATTCGATACTATAAAGATGTATTAAAAATGCATCTTTAAAATATTGGAGGTTTTATCTATGTTATCACCTAAAACCATTACTACAATTAAATCAACAGTACCTGTCCTCGAAGTTCACGGTACTGAAATTACAAAGCGTTTTTATGAAATGCTATTTGAGAACCATCCTGAACTATTAAATATTTTTAACCACGCTAATCAAAAACAAGGAAGACAACAACAAGCTCTTGCAAATGCAGTTTATGCAGCTGCCAAACATATTGATCAATTAGAAACTATTCTTCCTGTTGTTAAACAAGTTGCTCATAAACACCGTAGCCTTGGTGTTAAACCAGAACATTACCCAATTGTAGGAGAATATTTGCTTAAGGCTATTAAAGAAGTTCTTAAAGAAGATGCAACAGAAGAAATTTTACTTGCATGGGAAGAGGCCTATGGCGTCATAGCTAGCGTTTTCATCGAGGTGGAAGAAGAGATGTATGAAGACGCAGCAAAACAACAGGGTGGTTGGGACCTTGAACGCACTTTTGTTGTCGACAGGAAACAGAAAGAAAGTGATGTAATTACCTCATTCTATTTAAAACCAGCTGACGGGGAGCCAATTGCTTCATTTAAACCTGGTCAATATATTAGTGTCAAAGTTCATATTCCAGGAGATCAATTCACTCATATTCGTCAATACAGTTTATCTGACGTTCCTGGTAAACCTTACTATCGTATATCTGTGAAAAAAGAAGAAAATCCTTCAAAACCTGACGGAATCGTTTCCAACTATTTACACGACAATGTTAAAGAAAATGATGAGTTAAGCTTAACCGCTCCTGCAGGCGACTTTTATTTGGAGGAAGATCAATCTCCAATCGTTCTCTTAAGTGGTGGGGTAGGTATAACACCTATGCTAAGTATGCTGAAGACCAGCGCAGATCAAAATAGAAAAACGACTTTTGTTCATGCAGCACTTAATGGAAATGTCCATGCTTTTGACGAGGAACTTAAGACTCTCAATCATCCATCTATGGACTATTTCGTATGTTACGAATCCCCTACGAAAGAGGATTCTATGAAAAACAGTTATCAAAAAGAAGGATTTGTAACGAGCGAATGGTTAAAAGAAATTCTTCCATTAGAACGCAATACGCATTATTATTTCTGTGGACCACTTCCATTTATGAAGGCTGTTAAAGAAGCATTAACAAAGCTCGGAGTCGATGAAGATAAAATGCATTTCGAGTTTTTCGGTCCAGCCGTCGCTCTAGAACCATCAATGCCATAACCGAACTTCTAAACGTTAAAGAAGCGCCAAATAGGCGCTTCTTTAAATTGTTATAATAACCGTGTGATTTCGTTCCTTTATGAAAGAACTAATTTCATCCCAGTCCTTTTCAAATGGAATATAAGGGACAAAGATAGGCTTTTGAGTATTTTCGTTAATAATAGCAATAACTGGGGAACCGTTTATTTTTCCAAACATAACTTCTTTAACGGACGAAAAAGCTACACTTCGACAGCTAAATCCTAGTAACTTGTGTTCGATCCTATATTCTGTTAGTTCGATTCGCTGTGTTCGAATGCAGAAACTAAGAAAGGTACAAAACAAGACATAAATGAGCCCAATTAGCATGAAACTTCGCCAGCGTTCAAATGTTAAATCTTCTTTTAACCACAACAATAGGGTGCCAAAGCAAACGACAATACTATACACAAGCATCATAAAAAGTTCGATTGCTTTCACTTTCGGGTAATACGTTTTGATTACCTTCATAAACGTCACACCTTTACGTTAAATGGATGTGAAGCACGTTTTTCACTTATTTTAACAAGGTGTTTATCATCTGTATATGTTTTTAGAAAATTACATATTATAAAGTTTTACTTATAAAGCTTCATAGAGTGTTCTTTTAGAAGCGCTAGAATGTCCTTGAATTGTGGAACAAGATTGTAAGCATAGTTCCAGGCATTATTTTCAATTAGGATGGATACTTGCTTCTTCATTTCTAAACACTCAGTATGTGCCCTCTTACTAGCTAAAATAGGAAGGTTAGAGTCTGCGGCATGACCAAGTTCATGAGCCAAAATCACAGTGAAAAAATCAAGAAATTGTTCCTCTGATCCAATTAACTTAACACACTGCGTTCGTACCTCTTCTACATAAATTGTGACTTGATTCGTTTCTAATGAATATTTTCCTCCTATTAGTCTTCGCTCAGGAAAATAGTCTTTTAATTGAATTTGCACATCTAAACCTGAATCTCTGAGAAGCTTGTGACTAATGTCTTGAAGATAATTTATATTATCGCTCATGTCCCCAAACCCTTTCACCTTGATAGCGCCATCTCCTGTTTTATTTATTCATACGCAAAAAAAAGAGACCTTATTCAGGTCTCTTTCTCATCTTACTTCCACCAGCTATCGAATATTGTTGCGGCCATGTTTCGCTTATGCTTTGTTTTAATGAAATGATTCTCAATTGTCTTAGAAGCCTCTTCAGGAACTTCTTTTCCTTCAAGGTAATCATCGATATGCTTATAACTTACTCCTAGCGCTTCTTCATCAGGAAGTGCTGGGCGATCATCTTCTAAATCAGCTGTCGGCACTTTCTCCACAAGATGGTCTGGCATACCGATTTCTTCAAGAATCGCTCTACCTTGACGTTTATTCAAACCAAAAAGGGGCGTGATATCGCATGCCCCATCGCCATGCTTCGTATAGAAGCCCGTCACAGCTTCTGCTGCGTGATCTGTTCCAATAACAAGCTTCTTCTCATCGCCTGCAATGTTATACTGAGCAATCATTCGCTCTCTAGCTTTGTTATTGCCTTTTGTAAAATCAGTAAGGCTATTTCCTGTGGCTTCAAGATATGTTGAGACTGAAGCATCAACGGCAGGTTTAATATTAATCGTAACCGTTTGATCAGGCTTAATGAACTTGAGTGCAGCCTGAGCGTCATCTTCATCACTTTGCTCTCCGTATGGTAGTCGCACAGCAATAAAACTTGCATCAGTTCCTTCTTCACGAAGTTCCTCAACTGCAATTTGTGCAAGACGCCCTGCAAGTGAAGAATCCTGTCCACCTGATATTCCAAGAACAAATCCAGTTGTTCCACTTTTCTTGAGATAATCTTGTAAAAATCCAACGCGCTTTTTGACTTCTTCTTTTACATCAATTGAAGGTTGTACACCAAGCTCTTCAATAATTTCTTTTTGCATTTCTCTCATTATTGTCACTCCTTTTAAATACCACATCTCTTATTTTTATATAATTTTCTCTACTAATCAATACCCCTTTGCCTACTTTTAAAAACAGATTCAGCTATATGTACACTACTATTTTGACTCGCATCTTACCTTTTCATACAAAATAGCGATGCATTCAAGAAAATAGTCATAAGGCAGGGAGCGCCTGCCTTATGACTTATTGATGGATATAGAAACTTTGTTTGTATTGGTTTGAATCAATCAGTTCTTGCCTTCTCTTATGGTCTAATTCCTGATCAAGCGTATGCCGATTACGTTTGATCGAAAAAGTGATTGTAACAAACAATAAATGTAAAGTCATTCCACTTCACTCCTTTCCAGATAGATTACTTCAGGTTAACCCTTTCTCTACTGCGATCCATTTTTGAATGGCTAATTTCTTCTGATCGATAATCATCATTCTCTTCCTTTCCGTTTTGGTATTAATGCATCCAGATTGGTTTTTCACTTCTTACATTCATTTGTCTTTTCACTCGCAAATAATGTTGTTCCTCAGCTAAAGTTCGTTCATGAACGCGAAGACGAATTGTGACAAAAACTAAATGTATCGTTAACATGATCATTTCTCCTTACTGTCTTTTAAATTAGGATAACCACATCGAAGCTCGGTTTCGTTTCATTTCGGCTTCTGACATGCGTTGATGAATGGAGCGTTGATGTAGTTCCGTAGATAAACTACGATGAAAAGCACCCTTCACTTTTGTTATGATCATTAAATGGAATGGCAACATGTTAACGACCTCCTTTCTATTCAATTACTTCAGGGGACCCATTTTTTCCTTTTTAGTTGCTTTACGTTCAACACTTTTCCATTTACCATTTACATTCCTCCTCTCCATTTTTGGACACAAAAAGCCGCAGGATATTAGCCTGCGGCAAAAAAAGCATAGAAAAGCCACAGGCATCGACCTGCGGCTTTTCAATCCGATATTAAAAAGGATTCCTCTTATCGAGGCACTGGTCGAACAGATTGTGCATATTCAGTTACAGTCGTTGCATCTGCTTTCATCATTTTCATCATTCTGTTCGACCTCCTTTTTTCATATTTGTTTACAAAGGTAAGTATATCCAAATCCACCATTTAAGTAAACCTTTTTTACTAAATTTCCTAAATATTTTATTTATATGAATATTTTCGACAATCTTCAACATTGTCCTAAATCCCCTTATATTATAAGAAACCAAGAAAGTTCTGCTAAAGAGGACATACATATATACAAAGTGGAGGTGAACATATGCTGAACGTGACAACAATCGTCCTCTTTATCATTGGATTTCTTGCTGTGTTCGGGGTAACAGCTACGATTCAGATTAGTTTACAAATGAAAAAATGGCTCCGAGATATTGAGAATGCTGAGATACAAAATGATTCTACGACTCATACTGCACCATGGATTCAAAATGTTATGAAAGAATACAAGTCATACCATTTAGCAGGCGTATCTCAAGTCAATACACAAGCTCTTATTGAGAAACATTTCTATAAAGAATCCGTTCCTCTATTTGGCTTTGCTCGTGTTCCAGCAGGTGGAATGATGCGATTCATGCAGCAGCTACCCCCTACCTCCATTATCATAGGAATACTAGGAACTTTTATCGGTCTTACACTCGCCATTTCATCGATGCAAGAAACGCTTATGTTTCTTTCACAGAAACCAGAAGATGCAAACCTCAATCTTGCTTCCGTGATTGAAGCGATCTCAAGTCCTTTTCAAGGAATGAGCGTTGCATTCATCACAAGCATAGCCGGGATTGGTAATGCTCTATTTTTAACACTTATCCAAAATGGTGTATTAACAAATGGGCGAACAACTGCTTATTATTTGGAGAAAATCATTTCGGATTGTGAGTCCCTTCTTGATCATAATCTAAATGCAAGCTTAACGCAGGAAAAACCTCACGATGAAATGGAACGCATATTAGATCGCCTTGCATGTAGGATTCAAGATAGTTTTCATGAAACACTTGGAGATTTTTCTACTAATATGGTCCACTTTACAGCTGGTCTTGAACAGGCGATGAAAGACGTTCAAGCTACATTAACAGCTCAACGTGAATATACCGAACAATTCTCAAGTAGCACCGAGACGTTGGAATCATTCGGGATAAAACTTAAAGACTCATTTACCCAGCTTGACGGTGTTCAAGAAAAAGCAACGAACGGAATTATCGATCTTGGGAATCGATTAAAAACACTCGAAAGTCAACTTCAATCTTTATCTAAACACCATGAATCTGGTCAGCGTAAATTCGAGCAGCTTGTTCAACGATCGGATCAATTAATCAAGGAAACTCAAAAGAAAGCAGAAGAAACAGGTCAACATTACTTAAGAGGCTTAGATGAACAAATGCAGCGGTTCCAAGGCTCGCAGGAGGAGCTTGAGAGGCGCGTTCACCAAATGCAGGATGAATGGTATTACCGCTATCAAGATAAGCAAAATCAATATGGAAGAGCTTCTCAAGAATTCGCTGAATCAGTTTTACAGCTTGAAAAAGCCTGGTATAGCTCTCTCGATAAAATTAAGCGTGAAGCACTGGAGCCAATTATTCATCGAATGGAACGGGACCAGCGTGATCAACCTCTTCAGCATGAAATGAGAGCTATATCAAACAGTCTTGATTCTCTTTACCAAGGTCTAGCTCGAGAGCTAAAAGATATTCAACACCAGCTCTCAGAATCACATCAACTACAGCTACGCTTGTACGAGGAGCAAATGCGTCGTCAATCTATGGCACAGCAGCATGTCCAATCAAGGATGATTGGTGACAATCGATGAAAAATCGAAAAAGGCGATTTCAAATACAGAGTGATGAAGAACATTATTGGCCTAGTTTTGCTGATATGATGGCGATGATCGTTCTTGTCATGCTCTTTATCGCGATCATCGCGTTCGTTCAAATGATCTATGATGCATATGACCAAACGGTTATGAAACAAGAGCTTGCCAAAGTAGCAGATGTCAAAAAGCATATTAGTGATTTAATTGAGGAACAGCTTGAAGAAAACGTTGGCAAAGATAAGATCGTTCGCGGACCAAATAATACGATTTCAGTCGAAGGAGATATTTTATTTGATACAGGAAGCGCCGAAATTAGCCCTCAGGGGAAAAAAGTTTTAAACGACCTGGCGGATGTTTTTGCTAATTTAATCGATGAAGAAGATATTAGTCAGTACCTCTATATCATCTTAATCGAAGGACATACTGATAAGGTTCCCTATGATAACTGGAAACTTTCAGCTGATCGCTCTGTCGCAGTTGTAAAGGAATTGATGAAAGCAAACCCTAAACTAGATACTCCAGAATATGCAAAATATTTAGCGGCAACGGGATATTCAGAATATAAACCAGTTATTGAAGAAGATACAAGTGATGCGTACGAGAAAAACAGAAGAATCTCTTTTCAAATTATTCTTGATGACGAGAAATGGCAGGGACGCCTTAAAGAAATCATGACTTATTAGGAAATACAAAAGCCGCTTCCAAAAAGGAAGCGGCTTTCATTAAAACATATGGATCATTCATCATATATCGTTTAATAGTTTATATCTTGCTCGTTTATTTTTTTTTGAATAGCGATAGCGCGAGAATAGAAGAAAATCGCAATCCCAACGAGTACAAACCCACCACCCGTTAAAATAAGGGCTGCACCATCCGTCTTCCCTTCAACTGGAAGAAAAGAACCAATATATAAGAAAACACTAAGACTAAGCAATACAAACGCAAAACGTTTATAATCTTTCATTTTGTCTTGAAGTTGCTTCATAGCGCTCACCTCTCCCGTCTCTTATTCTACCATAAGAAACGGGTCTACTAGAGATGTAACTCTTTCCAATCATTAAAGAGCCCTTATCCAAATATATCAGATAAGGGTTCTACTATTATCCTAATGCGTTTGAAAGGTCTTCAATTAAATCATCTGCATCCTCAAGTCCAACAGAAATACGTACAAGACCCTCTGTGATGCCGAGCTCATCTCGTCGATCTTTCGGAATAGAAGCGTGAGTCATGCGAGCAGGAACTGAAATTAAACTTTCCACCGCTCCTAAACTTTCAGCAAGAGTAAAATATTTCACTTTGCTTAACAGCTCATCTGCTTTATCAGCACTTCCGATATCAAAAGAGATCATACCACCAAAGCCACGAGACTGATTAACAGCGATATCATTACCTGGATGTGTACTTAGCCCAGGATAATATATTTTCTCGACTGATGGGTGATTACTAAGGAATTGGACAATTTTCGCTGTGTTTTTCTCATGCTCTTCCATACGAACCCCAAGTGTTTTCAATCCTCTAATAAGCAGCCATGAATCCTGCGGTCCAAGAATGGCACCTGCCGAATTTTGAACAAAATGCACTTCTTCCGCCAGCTCTTTTGAATTAACAACAACAAGTCCAGCAACGACATCACTATGCCCGCCTAAATACTTTGTTGCTGAGTGAAGAACGATATCAGCACCATGGTCAATTGGATTTTGCCAATAAGGCGTATTAAACGTATTATCAACGATAGTTAGAAGATTGTGGTCTTTTGCCAATTTGGAGATGGCATTAATATCGGTCACCTTCAACAACGGATTCGTTGGTGTTTCAACGTAAATCGCTTTCGTATTATCCTGAATCGCAGCTTTAACAACAGCTAAATCAGTCGTATCGACAAAAGTTGATTCAATACCAAGACGGTTTAAAACCTTTGTCATTACACGGTAAGTTCCACCGTAAACGTCATCTGTCATAACAACATGATCTCCAGAATTAAACATCATCATAACAGAGGAAATGGCTGCCATTCCGGATCCAAATGCAAATCCTGCGACGCCATTTTCAAGGTCTTTAATCAGCTCTTCTAGTGCATGACGTGTTGGATTCCCTGTTCTGGAATATTCATAGCCGTTGAACTTTCCTACGGCTTCTTGTTTGTAAGTACTTACTTGATAGATCGGTACCGATACAGCTCCAGTTTGTGGATCACCGGTAATCCCACCATGAATAAGTTTTGTTTTTGGCTTCATTGGTTAAATGCCTCCTTGATAAATCTTCTTACTTAAGTATCGTTCACTACTATCTGGAAAAATCGTAGCGATATTTGTTCCGGGACGAGCGTGCTGTGCTTCGATAAGAGCCGCCTCGAGCGCTGCTCCAGAGGAACTTCCAACTAAAAGGCCCTCTTTTTCAGCGAGCTCTTTTACACGTTTGAAGGCTACTTCATCTGTTACGGTATGAATACTATCAAAGTAGGCTTCGTCCATATAATCAGGTAGAAACTCCATACCAATCCCCTCTGTTTTATGAGGACCAGATTCTCCACCATTTAAAATGGATCCCTCGGGTTCTACAATAACGGTTTTCACATTCGCCTTCTGCTCCCTCAAATAGCGAGCTGTACCCATAAATGTTCCACCAGTTCCAGCCCCAGCTACAAAAACATCAAGCTCACCGTCAAGCTGCTTCCACAACTCTGGACCAAGTGTTTTGTAGTAGGTTAGTGGGTTAGCAGGATTACCAAACTGACGAGGCATGTATGAATTAGGGATTTCCTCAATTAGCTCTTCAGCTCGAGCTATTGCCCCTTTCATTCCAAGCTCAGTAGGGGTATTGACAATTTTCGCACCAAGCGCCCTCATTAAATCCTGTTTTTCCATACTGAATTTTTCTGGAACCACAAACATCACGGTGTACCCTCGATTAACCGCTGCAAGAGCAAGACCAATGCCTGTATTTCCAGCTGTAGGCTCAATAAATGTTCCGCCCGGGGCTATTCGATTATGATCAATCGCTTCCTGAAGTAGTTCCTGACCAAGACGATCTTTAATACTTCCCCCAGGATTATAAAACTCTAACTTTGCAAAAAGGCGAACGCCTCCTGGTAGATCAAAATGATGGAGCTCGATGACCGGAGTTCGGCCTACGAGCTCATGAATATTATGAAAGATTTCCATAGCGTGAAATCCTTTCTATTTGGCGAAGATAATGTGCCACTCATCACGATGTGTCAGCATTTCGTCTGCGATTTCTTTTGCTCCTTCTAAACTATGGTTAGCAGCCCAGCCGCATTGTACTTCGTTGCACGCTGGTACTTCTTGTGCATTTAGAACATCCTGCAATGTTTTCTCGAGTACTTCTAGAATCTCGTCGTAGTTTGAATGATTTAGAACTGCAAGATAAAACCCAGTCTGGCATCCCATCGGACCAATATCAACGACGTTCTCCATATGATTACGAATATTTTCTGCCATCAAGTGTTCGATTGAGTGTAGACCAGCCATTTCCATGTGCTCTTTGTTTGGTTGTTTGAAACGAATATCATACTTATAAATCTCATCACCATTTGGTCCTTTTGTTACGCCTACTAGACGAACATATGGTGCTGCTACCTTTGTATGATCAAGATTAAAACTTTCTACATTCATTTTTTTAGCCATTCTTACTCAACTCCTCCACTAGATTTAAAATTAAGTTTGCTGAATTAATTGAAGCTGTCTCAAGAAATTGATCGAAAGAAATATTTGATTCTTTCCCTGCAATATCAGAAAGTGAGCGGATAATCACAAAAGGTGTACCGAACTGATAACAAACTTGTGCAATCGCTCCTGCTTCCATTTCTGCAGCGTCTAGGTTCGCAAGTTTTGACCTGACATAGTCAACTCTCTCCGCATCATCCATAAAGGAATCGCCAGTCGCGATCATTCCTTTTACTACCTGATGTTCCGTTACTTTCTCAGCACTTCGCTCAGCAGCTTCAACAAGCATGCTGTTCGGTTCATAAAGAGCCGGCATTTGAGGAACCTGGCCGTATTCGTAACCAAAAATGGTTGCATCTACATCATGGTAACGAACTTCTGAAGAAATCACGATGTCGCCTACTTTTAATTCAGGATTAAATCCACCCGCAGAGCCTGTATTGAGAATGTAGTCTGGTTTAAATAGTTGATTCATTAATGTTGTTCCGATGGCCGCATTCACTTTACCAATGCCTGATTTTAAGAGAACTACCTCCTGGCCATCTATGCTTCCTGTAGTGAACTCAGATCCTGCAATCACCTGTTCTTCTCTGTGATCGAGACGGTCACGTAAAATTCTAACTTCTTCTTCCATTGCTCCAATAATACCGATCTTCATGACGAACTCCTTTACTTGTTCAATTTTTGATGGCTTCCATCAACCAAACAAAATCGTTTAGTTGAGTAAAAGTAACGTCGAATCCATGCTTTCGAAATAATGTCTCCAACACTGAAATCGTCGTATAATATTCCGACTGTAAATCTTGTAGCAAATTGTAATATCCCTTTGCTTTCACTTTCTCATGCATCTTTACTCTAGCATTGTCATCCTTAAATGCTGTATCCGCAAATACAATTTTATCATTTTGAGCCAGTAGTTGGCTATATTTGTGAATGGCGATACTTTTTTCTTCGTCAGTGAGATGGTGAAATGCATAGGTACTCACGATTGTTTGTACAGGGTTAGTCGGAGTTGGAAAATCCATAAAATCACCATCATGAAGCGTGACATGAGGTAATCTTTCACTCGCCTTTTCTCTCATCGCTTTTGATGGCTCTATACCGGTTACCGACAAGCCTTTCTTAAGTAGAATAGAAGTTAAGTTCCCTGTTCCAACGCCAAATTCTAACACGTGGCCTGAGGAAGCTTGAGCAACTGCAGATAGAATGCCGTCGTATCCCTTAAAGACATCACGATACTCTTCATCTTGACCAGACACCGTTGTGTCATACGAGTCAGCCCAGCGCTCAAATAAATCAATAAACTCTCTTCCCATTGCTGTCACATCGCTTTCCTGTTTTTAATTCATAGTATTAAGGTATGAATAATATGCATTATGGTTCTAACTTATCATATTCTTTTTTGAATATCAATTTGTATGATTTAACAAAAATGTGTACACTGTTATGTGGAAAGTATTTTAAGGAGGAGCAATAAATGAGTTTTTCCCTTGAACGGATAGATGATAAAGTAGAATTTTTCGAAGGATTTTCGCTTGAAGAAATCGAGAATAAAATTCAGACTCAGATCGATAACAACCGTGCACTGCTGCTTCAAGTTCATTCTGTTCAGCATCACGCTCTTACACATGAAAAAACAGGCAGACCTTATTACTCTGCTGTTGTTCATTTTAAAGCTAAATAAAAAAAGCAGGAGCATTTGCTCCTGCTTTTTGTTATTCTGGCTTAACACTAACCGGCTTCCAACCTTCTCCATCAACCCACTCAAGTTCGATGTAATAGACTTGATTTCCAGATCCTGCTTTACTAACACGTGCAAAGGACTTTTGTGGCCCACCATTACCACCTATTCTCCAGATCGTCATTTGATCTTCTGATAGACCCATAACAGATTCTGCAGCTTTTATTTTTTCATTCCAGTCATCAGTACCTTTGGTATAACTGGATTTATGTGGACCTGATTGCACTGTACCCACAGGCTCCCACGGTCCTTCAAGATTTGGTTCACCTGGCTCTTGATCAGCTTCCTCTTTGTCCTGGTCTTCTTTATCTTCTTTCTCTTTATCGTTCTCTTCTTTTTCGTTCTCTTCTTTTTCTTTCTCTTCGTCAGTACTTTCATCTTTTGAACTATCTTGATTAGCGTTACTGTCAGAATCTGAATCATTGGACTCTGAATCCTTCGAGTCGGCTTCATCAGAAGTAATGGAATCGTCACTGCTCTTATTCGATTTTTCATCTGAACTTGTTTGTGCTGGTGGTTGTTCTTCACTTGCTGTTTGTTGAGAGTCGTTACCCGTAAACACAATGTTGGCAACAAGTACAAGTATCACTGCGAGAACAATTCCAATTAAACTATTTAATACGATATTTTGTTTTCTCTTTGAATGTCGGTCCCCATATCGTGATCTCAAACCCATCCACTCCTCTATTTAGCTGTTGCTCTTATTTTATCATCTCTAAATGATTCGTAGAAGGCTTGACTTTTGTTTCGTTATTGTCTCTCAAATTGTTGCAACAGCTTAACGATTGAAGCAAAAGCTTCATAAGTTTTATATTCTTTCTCCTTTCGTTCGAAATCAACAACAACCAAAGCATACTTTGGAGAATCATAAGGAAAGTAACCAGCGAACCACTGATGATCAAATGACAAATCTTCACCAAGTTCAGCAGTACCTGACTTACCAGCTACTTTTACTGGTAAATCAGCTAAATATGTACGACCGGTTCCACTTACAACTACTTCTCGAAGCGATTCTTGTAGTGACTTTACTACCTTATTCGAAAGTTTTCCGTTCAAGTTTCTTTCACTAAAACTAAGGAAAGTTGTGCCATTTTTATAAAGTATGTCACTAACGGCCCTCACCTGTTTTGCTTCTCCCTCTCTTCCAATTGTCCCCATCATATTGGCGATAGCCAGTGGACTTAACTTAACATTTAATTGCCCAATCGCTGTTTGGTCAATCGCCTTAATCACAACTTTATCTTTATCATCTTTAAAAAAGACCGGTTCCGACTCGTCGGGAAACTGTTTAAAATCTTCGTAATGATAGAGCATATCTTCCCAACCAACAGTTTTGCCAATCCCTAGTTTTGTTGCAGTATTTTCAATCACATCCGGATCAAGTTTGATGAGCTCTTCAGCAAGTTCTGTGAAAGCGGCATTGCAGCTAGCTGCAAAGCTACTCTTTAGGTTCATGATTCCTAGGTCACGGTTCCCAGGTCCATCTCGATATAAATTTAGATCACAGTTGAATGTGCGGGTGTCTTTTATCCCGTTCTCATAGGCAGCTGCTAGAATAATCGTTTTAAATACCGAACCTGGAAAATATCCTTTTACCATTTGATTGACTGCGCCTTTTCCAAGTGGATCATCCGATTCAAAGAGAGGACGACTCACCATTCCAATAAGATTGTTCGATTCGATATCAAGTAAAACTGCTCCACCATTTGTAATACCTGCTTCATCTACCGCTTCCTCAAGACTGTTCTGGATCTCCATATCCAACGTTGTCTTCACTTGAAGGGGGTAGAAAGAGTCTGTTGTTGAAAAAAGCTTCACATCAAGTCCGAGTAGAGGATTTCCCTGACGATCAGCATGATAAAGGAGTGTGGTATCTCCTTCAGATATTAAAAAGGGATCAAAAGCAGCCTGGAGTCCTGAAATACCTAATTTAGTGTGTTCATTAATTATTCCTTCTGCCCATTTCTCAGGATATTTCGATTTGATTAGATCTGGATTTGGTCTTACACTTCCAATAACATGAGCAGCTAACGGATTTTCGTTCAATGGTTTATTTACAGCGTAAACACCCGGAATACTTAATTCGTTTATTTGCCTCATCTGTTCAGATGTTAGTCTTTTTTCATAATTAAATGGTTGCTTTCGCTTATCAAAAGAGCGGTCGATTTCATCAGGAGAAGTCTTTATAATCTTTGCTACCTCTTCAATCGGCCAGTCCCGATCTTTCAAAAACGGAAATAGAACCAAAGCTGGAATGGTCTCACTCATCGGAATACCATTTCGATCTAGCATCGTTCCCCTTCCTTCATCTAGTACATAAGATTGGGTACGCTGATCGATGCTAGCTTCTATTAAATTCACTTCATGCTTTGAATAAGATTCCGTTTCAACTAATTGTAGCTGAATCAATCGCCCAACTAGCACGAACATCAAGCACATAAAGAGGAAACCAACTCCGGTCACCCTTCTCCTACTCATACCACTCACCTCTATATGAGTGTCGACCGATGTCCCCTATTTCAAACATAAGTAACCTGGGACTTGCTGTTGACTTATAACTTTAATTCAATTGATATTCCATAGAAAAAGACAGCCGGATTGGCTGTCTTTTTAAACATTGCATTTATTAGCTAACTTCTAGAATTTCAACGCGAATTTCTCCGCCTGGAGTTTGCACGTTAACCTTTTCTCCAATTTGACGGCCGAGAAGACTTCTTGCCATAGGTGAGTCATTTGAAATTTTCCCTTCAAATGGATCAGCTTCAGCACTACCAACGATAATATATTCTTCTTCATCTCCATCTGGAATCTCAACAAATTTAACCCGCTTACCTATTGATACAACATTCGATGAGCTATTGTCTTCTTCAATAATTTCAGCATTACGAATCATATTTTCAACTGTTTGAATACGCGCCTCGACAAATGCCTGCTCATCTTTTGCAGCGTCATACTCAGAGTTCTCAGATAGATCTCCAAAACTACGAGCAATTTTAATTCGTTCTACTACTTCTTTTCTTTTCTCTGTTTTAAGGGAATCAAGTTCCTTTTCAAGCTTTTCTTTACCATCTTGTGTCATGTAATACTTTTTATCCTCTGCCATTTCTTTCACTCCTTCATCAATTAAGGGCATCAATCGTAATAAACTGTATGAAAAAAAGAGGTAAATATACCTCGTTTAATCGTTATAACATGGCTTTATCTTCGAGTATCGTATGAATCTTCGTTACCATTAGGTCGATGGCTACTCTATTCTGCCCGCCTTCTGGAACAATAATATCTGCGTAACGCTTTGTAGGTTCTATAAACTGAAGATGCATGGGGCGAACAACTGAAGTATATTGCTCTACAACAGAATCAAGCGTTCTCCCTCTGTCACGGATATCCCGAACCATTCTTCTTAAAATACGGAGATCAGCATCCGTGTCTACAAATAGCTTAATATCCATTAAATCACGGAGACGTTCATCTTCAAGAATTAGGATACCTTCCAAAATAATGACATCTTTTGGTTCGACAGGGATAATTTTATCAGATCTTGTGTGAACTGTATAGTCATAGACAGGTTTTTGAATAGGGTTATATAACATTAGTTCTTTCACATGGTCAATTAACAGGTCATTATCGAACGCTAGTGGATGGTCATAGTTTGTACCTAGTCTTTCAGGCATTGACTTTTCACTCTGATCTTTATAATAAGAATCCTGTTCAATGACTAACACTGATTGATCAGCAAACTGTTTAAATATCTCTCTTGTTACAGTGGTTTTACCTGAGCCTGAACCTCCGGCAACACCAATTACTACGGGTCTATTAACCATAATTCTTCCCCTTCTATTATAGAAAAACCGCTCGTACATACGTACGTCGGCTTTTCTTCATCATGAGTTTTTACGCTGACTAACAGCTAATCCATCTCCAATAGGATATATTGTAGTATCTAGTTCGGGATGGGATATTAAAAATTCATTATAAAGACGGAGCTTTTTTACCATTGATCTAAAGCGCTTCTCTTCGATCTCCTCTTCTGCTACCATACCTCTAAAGAGAATATTATCCGAAAACACTACTCCGCCCTTTTCTAATTCATCATAAAATTCATCAAAAAAACGCTGGTACTGACCTTTGGCCGCGTCAATGAAGAGCGCTTGATATGAACCATAGCTCTTAAGCTCATCAGCCAGCTCAAATGCATCCCCAAATAAAACGGTTATTCTATCAGAGTATCCTGCTTTTTCAATATTTGCGATCGCTTCATTATAACGAGTTTCATCTCGTTCAACAGTAAGTATAGCAGTATCTGGCAAACGCTCAGCCATACGGATTGCTGAGTAGCCAATGGCTGCACCAATTTCCAATATTCGGCCCGGTTTCAAAAAGGTCAGGAGTTGAAGCATCACATCAAGACTCGTTTGTTCCATAATTGGAACATGTTTTTCCCGTGCATATTCTTCTATCTCTTTTATTAAGTCTTCTCGATTCGGGCGTAAAGATTCCAGATATTGTTCCACATGATCGGATATCATGATCGGTCCTCCTTCATGTAACCCGAATAATTTTATCATAATCGAAAGGGGAATGGTAGTCTTACTCGCCATTCCCCATAAATTTCTTATTCTTCTTTTTCTTTCTCTTCTTTCTCTTTCTTCTTATAATACTCTGTCCACTCTTCCTTATACTTAGCAACTTTCTTATTGTGCTCTTCATTAGTCTCTGAGAACAGCGTTTCGCCACTCGGTCGAGCATAGAAATAAAGTGCTTCTGTATCGGCTGGTTCTATTGCCGCTATGATTGACGACTCACCAGGGTTGGCAATAGGGCCAATCGGCAGACCTTTTTGCTTATACGTATTATAAGGCGACTTTGCATCAAGATCATCCTGGGTGATTTCTCCTGATTGCTCTCCTCTCGCATATACAACTGTAGGATCTGTTTGTAAGATCATATTCTTATCAAGACGATTATAAAACACCTTCGAAATTTTTGTTCGATCAGCTTTTGCTGACGCTTCTTCTTCAATGATCGAAGCAAGTGTCATCATTTCATGGATGGAATAATCACGATCTTCTATTTCAGAGCGATATTTTTTTAAGACGCTATCAGTTTTGTCTAACATATCTTTCACAACGACTTCCACTGAAGGTTCTTCTTCAAAATCATAAGTAGCAGGGAAGAGATAACCCTCTAACGGATGACGAATGTCTTCATTTAAAATATCTTCTGTTAAAAACCAATATTCATTCACTAAAGCTTTCATGTATTTCTCATCATCTAATTTCTTAATAACATCTTCTTGCTTTAAGTCAAGTTCCTTCGCAATACGAGCAGCTATGTCTTCTAACCAGATTCCTTCTGGTACAGATATAGTGGCAACAGCTTCTTTCATTACTTTCCCACTCTTCATAATGGCAATAATTTCATCCATCGTCATAGAAGGTGAAAGTTCATAATCACCTGCTTGAAAGCCGCTTTCATTCTTATATTTCACGTAATAACGGAAAGCTGTGCCATCTTTAATGATGCCTTCTTCTTCCAGTTTAGCTCCAATTGAAGATGTTGAAGATCCAATTGGAATAGTCACAGCTGCTTTTTCTTTGCTATCAGAATCAACTGGTTCGAGTATGTTTTTTATGTAGAAGTAACCACCTGTTATAACGGCAGCCACCGTTATGGTTAAAAGCAGTAAAATGATAAACACTATTTTTCTTACCGTTTGATTCTCGGTCTGGCGCTTCATAAGCTTCTCTTTATACAAGTCCTTAAAATCAGACAACGCCGTGGCCCCCTTTCATTCTTCATCTATTATACTATATGTCGACATATTGTCGGCAAGGATGCCAACGTTCGCCAAAAATTATCCATTATGTATTATACAAGGTTATTTGAAAGGTTTGTAGTCATTTCCAAAAAACAGTAAGAAGATTCTTTGCCCTAAGGTATCCAAACACATAAGAAATCTTACTCAAACCGATCATGAGACAGTAATTCTAAACGTATAATCAAGAAAAAAAGCTGCCGATTTTCACCGGCAGCTTTTGATTGAAATTTACTCGCTATCTTCTTCTTCTTCAGAGAAAGTGTTGAGCATTTCCTCGACCATTTCCCATTCCTTATCTGATTCAATAGGGAAAAGCTTATAGTCTCGCTCTTCATTGTCCTCTTCTTCATAGCGGAAAGCATAAACTTCCACTTCCTCTTCACTATCAGCTTGATCAGCAGGAACTACAGTCATATAAGATTGACCGTTCTCAGCTACATCAAATGTAAAGAGAACTTCAAATAGATGCTCGTCTCCATTTTCATCTGGAATGATAATACGTTCTTTTTCCTCCATGTTTTCACCTCATTAATTTTGCTTGCTGTCTAAGTATCCTTGCAGAATCATAACAGCAGCCATTTTGTCGATCACTTTCTTACGCTTCTTACGACTCACATCAGCACTAATCAGCATGCGTTCTGCAGCGACGGTTGTTAGTCTTTCATCCCACATGTCAACTGGAATATTAGTCGTTGTCTGAATAAGTTCTGCAAATGCCTGGCAGGCTTCGCCACTCGGACCAATTGAGCCATTCATGTTTTTAGGAAGTCCAACGACAATCTTGCTGACATCATTCCCATTAATGATTTCCATTAAACGATCAGGAATCACATCCTGCACTTCTGGGTTACGTTTCACGGTTTCTAATCCCTGTGCCGTCCACCCCATCGCATCGCTTAGCGCTACGCCGATTGTTTTTGTACCGACATCCAATCCAAGTGTTTTCATGCTGTCTCCTTATCCCTGATGATGAGTAAGATACGATTTCACAAGCTCTTCAATTAATTCGTCTCTTTCAAGCTTACGAATTAAGCTTCTCGCATCATTGTGTCTCGGAATGTAAGCCGGATCCCCAGAAAGGAGGTAACCCACGATCTGGTTAATCGGATTATAGCCCTTTTCTTGAAGAGCACTATAGACGGTGAGTAACACTTCCTGGACATCATGATTATATGCGTCGTCTGGAAAATTAAATTTCATTGTTTTGTCCATCGAACTCATTCCTTACACCTCTTTCTCCGATCCCCATCTAGAATCGTAACTAGTCAACTAATTCTTATTGTACACTACTAAAACCAAATTAGGAAATGGATTTCACCCAATCTGTTGTGTAAGCAAGAGCATCATCCAGTTTCTCTGGATTTTTGCCACCTGCCTGCGCCATATCCGGTCGGCCACCGCCACCGCCACCACAGCGAGTAGCAAGCTCTTTAATCAATTTCCCTGCATGATACCCCTCTTTTACGAGGTCATCTGTAATTCCAGCAGCTAACTGAACCTTCCCGTCTGCACCGCTACCAAGTACAACAATGACACTGCCAATCTGTGCCTTCAGATCATCGACAATACTACGAAGGTTATTCATATCTGTATCGATGCGTTTAGCAACTACTTTCACACCGTCTACTTCTTGAACATCTCCTGCCATCTGTTTTGCCTCAACATTTGCAAGTTTTGACGTCAATGAGTCATTTTGGCGTTGTAATTCACGAATCTGACCAAGTAGTGCTTCTGTTCTTGATGGAACATCCTTCACATTTGATTTTAACAAGTCAGCCGTATTTTTCAAAATTGATACTTGTTGATTTAGAACCTGGTAAGCTCCTTCGCTTGTCACAGCTTCAATACGACGCGTTCCTGCACCAATGCCTGATTCAGAAAGAATTTTAAACAATCCAATTTCTGCTGTATTTTGAACGTGTGTACCTCCACATAGTTCAAGACTATAATCACCAACACGTACAACGCGAACAGAATCTCCATACTTTTCACCAAACAATGCCATAGCTCCCATTGCTTTAGCTTCGTCAATAGGCTTTACCATCGTATTCACTGGAATATTAGCCCAAATTTGATCATTCACTTGTTTTTCAATCTCTTCAAGCTCTTCAGATGTAATCTGTCCAAAGTGAGAGAAGTCAAAGCGAAGTCGCTCTGAACCAACGAGTGAACCAGCCTGGTTTACATGCTCACCAAGAACATCTTTTAAAGCCTGATGAAGCAAGTGAGTTGCCGTATGATTCTTTACAATTGCAGAACGGTTTGAACGATTGATTTCAGCTATTATTTTTGCTCCAGTTTTTATCGTTCCAGATTCTACAACCGCCGTATGGACGTGTTGGCCATTTGGCGCTTTTTGTACATCCGTTACGCGAAGTTGAACATCTTCACCACGAATGATACCAGGATCTGCAACTTGCCCGCCGCTTTCAGCATAGAAAGGCGTGCTTTGGAGAATAACCTGGATTTCGTCGCCTTCTGACGCTACCTCAGTCAGCTCTTTATCTTTTATGATTGCGACTACTTCTGTATCAACAGACCGCTCTTCATAACCGACAAAATCGCTTTCGACTGAAATGTCGCCAAGCGCGCCACCTTGAACCTGCATGGAACCTACATCCTGACGAGCATCTCTAGCACGTTTACGCTGCATTCCCATTTCCTGTTCGAAACCTGTACGATCAATTTCCATGCCTTCTTCTTCAGCATATTCCTCCGTTAATTCCACAGGGAAACCGTACGTATCATAAAGTCGAAACACATCGCTACCAGAGATGACATGATTACCAGCTTCTTTTTCTTTCTTCATAATGTCTGAAAGAATTGAGAGTCCTTCATTTAATGTTTCATAGAAGCGGTCTTCTTCATTCTTAATTACTTTTTGGATGAATTCCTTCTTCACATTAACTTCAGGATAGAATTCAACCATGATGTCCCCAACGACTGGTACAAGTTCATACATGAATGGACGGTTAATACCAATTTGCTTAGCGAACCGAACTGCTCTTCTAAGTAATCTTCTTAGTACATATCCGCGACCTTCGTTCGATGGAAGGGCACCGTCACCAATGGCAAATGTAACTGTTCGAATATGATCAGCGACTACCTTAAATGCTGTATCTCCCTCTCTGGAATCTCCATAGTTCACTTCTGCCATTCGCTCTGTTTCACGAATGGTTGGCATAAAGAGGTCTGTATCATAGTTTGTTTTTGCATCCTGAATAACCGATACCATTCGTTCAAGTCCCATGCCCGTATCAATATTCTTCTTAGGTAATGGTGTATAAGTACCATCAGGGTTATGATTAAATTGGGAGAAAACAAGGTTCCAGATTTCAAGATAACGCTCATTCTCTCCACCAGGATAAAGTTCTTCTTTAGGATCTTCGAAACCATACTCTTCTCCACGATCATAGAAAATTTCCGTATTAGGTCCACTTGGCCCTTCCCCGATATCCCAGAAGTTACCCTCTAGACGGATGATACGCTCTTCTGGAAGTCCAATTTTCTCTTTCCAAATGGTAAATGCTTCATCATCTTCCGGATGAATTGTGACAGATAATTTATCAGCATCAAATCCAATCCAATTCTCGCTAGTTAGGAATTCCCATCCCCATTCAATCGCTTCTTCTTTAAAATAATCTCCGATAGAGAAGTTCCCAAGCATTTCAAAGAACGTATGATGGCGTGCTGTTTTGCCTACATTCTCAATATCGTTTGTACGAATTGATTTTTGAGCATTTACAATTCTTGGGTTGTCAGGTGTTACGCGACCGTCAAAATATTTTTTAAGCGTAGCTACACCACTATTGATCCACAGTAAAGTTGGATCCTCATGTGGAACTAGAGATGCACTTGGTTCCACCGAATGACTTTTTTCTTTAAAGAAATCGATAAACATTTGTCTTACATCTGCTGATGATAAGTTCTTCATACTAATTATCCTCCTTTAGTTACTCAGTAATGGATGTTGGTGGTGGTGTTTTTTGAACGCAAAAAAACTCTCACCCCTGAATAAATCAGGGACGAGAGTTTTGTTTAAATGCTCACGCGGTACCACCCTGGTTATAGACAAAACTGTCTATCACCTCAAGCGACCGTAACGAGGTCGAGACGGCGGGGATTAACCCGCACTCAGGATTAGCTTTCTGCTGATCTTGTTCTTAAAGCTCTTACAGCCAGGGAGCTTCTCTCTAACGAATACAGTTCGTATTCAAGAATAGGGGTCAACATACTCGTTCCGTCAATGTGTTTAATTCTTAATCTCTGGGATTATTATAGTCAGAGCAGCATTCGTTTGTCAATTGCTTCATTCATCTTCGTTTCGATAGAGAAAGAGTGCTTTCAGAACCGCAAGAGCAGGCACTGCAAGAATTAGTCCGATTACGCCAGCAATCTCTCCCCCTGCAAGAAGTCCAAAAATTATGATGACCGGGTGAATGTGCAGACTTTTCCCAACAATATAGGGCGATAGAATATTACTTTCAATAAACTGAAGAACCACAATAACGATAATCGTAATGATCGTCATTTTAACTGAAACGGTCGATGCAATTAATAGTGCTGGAGCCGCGCCAAGAAAAGGTCCAAAGTATGGGATAATATCCGTTATACCAACGATAATCCCCAGTAGAATTGCATATGGAAGCTTAATCAACCAGAACCCCAGTGCCGCAAGAACACCTAACACCGAAATGACAAAAAATTGACCTCGAATATAATTACCAAGCGATTCATCAATTCGGATGAGTAGGTTCTTTCCGGGTGCTCTCCACTTAGGTGGCGTTATTCTCCATGCTGTTTTTTTTAACGTCTCAAAATCCTTCAGTAAATAGAACACGATGAAAGGAATAATCATAATGACAAAAAAAGAACTAAGTAACTTCTTTGCTAATTCAACCGCCAATGTCAATGTATTGTTAACAGCATCTTCAACATCCTGAAAAGTTTGATCAACCTTTCCTTGTAAAGCAGGAGGTAAATTTGAAGTGAAGTCATATGTATGATGCACAGCATCCCGATACATATCAATGAACATTGGAACGTTCTCCATTAACTCCTGTGACTGTTTCACAATATGAGGTAGCCCCTTAAAAATTGCATAGCCAGTACCTCCAAAAAACAGAACATAGATTAAAAGTACAGCTATCCCTCTTGGCAAACCTTCTTTATGAATTTTCTCTACAATGGGATGAAGCAAATAAGTTATAAGAGAAGCAATTAAAAATGGAACAATTAAAACAGTTAACACATCGATGATCGGATCCCAAATTGGAGAAAGCTTCAGCAATAAATAAATGCATAAAAAAACTAGCAGAAGGGTCGTTAAATAAATGATCCAGTTCAGGTTCCATTCACGCTTCACTGTCAATCCCTCCTGCTAGCAAATACCATCTACAACTCAACTCGCATATCATAGTCTTCAAATAAATCATCCAGGGATGTCAGCGATCCGTCCTCTTCCACCTGGTGTAAGGAAAGAACTCCTTTAATAATCGACATTTCCACAAAACAGTTCCAACAATAGAATTGATTTGCCCCGATTTTCCCTATATTTTTACTTTTACAATTTGGACATTCCATCTCCATATGCCTCCTAATCCAGCTATTTAAGAAGATATACACCATCCTGTCCAGTTTGAAATCATTCTATACGGCATTTGTAAAGTAATCGCTTCTTTTCAACAGAGCCTCATGTTCATAAGGCGTGAATTACCTAGTAAAGCTAAATAGAAAAAAGCCAGAGATTTTCTCTGGCTTCTACATCGACTCTTCAATTGTCTTTTGTTCCCCAATCATTTCTTGCAATTTCTCCGTTAATTGCGTGTTTCGAACCTGATCATCTTCTGTTTGGATAGCTAGTTTAATGGCCTCTTCTTCTCCACATAAAATCAAATAATCCTTACTCCTTGTGACGGCTGTATAAAGAAGATTTTTTCGTAGCATCCGATAATACCCTCTTACAATAGGAAGAACAACAATCGGAAACTCACTACCCTGGGATTTATGAATGGAGCAGCAGTAGGCATGTGTTAATTGATTAAAGTCAGGCCTGTCATAAACTACTTCTTGTCCATCAAATGAAACAACAAGCTGATCCTGCTTTTCAATATTTTCTTTCGCAAAGAATACAGAAACTACTTCGCCCATATCACCATTGTAGACATTGTCTTCAGGATTGTTTACAAGTTGAAGAACTTTATCACCGACTCGATAAACGAGATCTCCATGCAAAAGCTCTCTTCGCTGCTCTGTTGCAGGATTAAATAGCTTTTGAAGCTCCTGATTTAGCCGATCCACTCCTGCCGATCCTCGATACATTGGAGCCAGAACTTGAATATCCCGAGGAGAGTATCCCTTCTTTAATGCATTGCCACACACTTGCGAGACAACCTCTATAATCTGTGCTTGGGAACAAGGAAAGAACCTCCGATCAGGCGTTGGTTTCCGAAACTCTTCTGGAAGCTCTCCTTCTTTAATAGAGTGCGCGAGATCAATAATCGAAGAGCCTTCAGCTTGTCGATAAATGTCCGTCAGTTTACTAACGGGAACTGCATGTGAATCGATCATATCCTTGAGCACCTGTCCTGGCCCTACCGAAGGAAGTTGGTCTTCATCACCAACAACAATCACTTGAATTTGAGATGGTAAGGATTTAAATAATTGATTGGCAAGCCACACGTCAACCATGGATACTTCGTCGACAATTAACAACCTGCCTTCAATCGGATTATTCTCATCATGCTCAAATCCCGCCTCACCTTTCCACCCAAGTAATCTATGTATCGTAAAAGCCGGTAGTCCTGTTGCTTCACTCATCCGTTTCGCTGCTCTTCCTGTTGGTGCTACAAGTAGCACTGGAAACGGCTTATCCTTTGAGTAATCTTTCGGTTCGAGTGAAAGTCCATTTAGCTCAGCATAGAGCTCCACAATCCCTTTAATAACCGTGGTTTTCCCCGTACCTGGTCCGCCAGTTAAAATCATAAACGGAGAAGCGATTGCTTTTTGTACCGCTTCACGCTGTGAGGGAGCGTATTGAATACCAAGTCGTTCTTCAAGGTCTCCTAGAGCGCGATAGAATTCAGATTCGGGAAAAGAGTCAGCATACTCCGTTTGCGACATCACATTATTTAATCCAGTCACAAGACCTTTTTCAGCATAGTAAAGTGAATGTAAATAGATTCTCTCTCGATCAAGAATCAATTTATCACTCTCGTAAAGAGAGATCAGTTCCCTTGAAATATCTGCTTCATCAAGCTTATCACCTAGTAACTCATTCACAGATTGAATCAATGCATCGTACTCAAGATACACATGTCCCTCCTGTAACGTTTGTTCATTTAACGTATGAAGACATGCTGCCCGAATGCGATCAGGATGCTTTCCTTCAATACCAATCGATCTCCCTAAATCATCCGCACGTCGAAAACCAATACCTTCCACATCTTGAATAAGCTGATATGGATTTTTCTCAACAATCTCGAGCGTTTCTTGCTTATAGGCTTTAAAAATTTTCATCGATAGTCTCGGTCCAAATCCTAACTCAGTTAATCGAATCATAATTTGGTCAAGCCCCTGATGCTCCATTAGAGAATCATATAGTCCCTTTGCTTTTTCTTCAGATAGCTTTGGAACCTTACTTAATATTGATGGATCACGCATAATTTTAGCTATGGCGCGCTCACCTAACACATCAACAATCGATTCAGCTGTCTTTTCACCAATTCCATGGAATAAATCACTAGATAAGTATTGGATAAGCCCTGGCTTTGATTCAGGCATCTGTCTCTCAAATGATTCAACAGCATACTGTTTCCCATAACGGGGATGATCCGTAAAGCGTCCGTAAAATACATACGTCTCATCTTCAAGAAGTCGAGGAATCATTCCATTCACGACGACTTCTTTCTCATCATAAGGTTCGTTCGTTTCAGAAATCCGAAGTCTTGCCACTCCATACAAACTATCTTCATTAAAAAAAATCATTTGAATGGGTCTTCCTTTGATATACCCTTTTTGTGGCTGATCCATAAGATCTTCTCTCCAATAACTTAAAATTTAATTGTTATTGTTCATCGCTTGTTCCATTTGTTTCTTCCCGTTTCCTGCTAAGAGATGATCTGGTTGGATAGCGAGTGCACGATCAAAACAGCTTATTGCTTTCGTCAAATTTTCTTGATAAGCATAGCTCACACCTAAATTAAACCACGCATCGGCATGATCCGGATCCTCTTCAACGACTCTCTCAAACTGAGGAAGCGCTACATCGATTGCCCCATCTTGCGCGAGACAAAGTGCATACTGAAAACGCGCTTCCGTATCTTCCTCATTGAGCTCAACAGCTCTCTGGAAGAAAGGTAATGCTAATCGAAGTGCATCCTGCATCATAAAGCACTGACCAATCATAAAGTGAACATCACTTTGGTCAAGCCCCTGTTGGATTGCTTTCTGGTACATATCTGCAGCGTCTTTATACTGCTCTAGTTCAAAGAATGCGTTTCCTGCGCCATAATAAGCAGTCCCCTGCGTTTCATCCAAATCAATCGCTTTTTCAAAATATGCGACAGCCTGCTTAATTTCTCCTGCCTGTGCGAGGAGATTTCCAATATTCGTATAAGCAACTGGATCTTTAGGATTCTCTTCTATTGCTTCATAAAGTAGCGTTACAGCTTTTTCTAATTGTCCATTATTCATTGCTTCAATCGCTTGTTCATTTTTATTACTCATTTAAAAAACTCCTTATTTCTTTAACTTAATCTCTAGTTTAGCATAAGTTAGCGGCGGTTTCTCCACCTCAAAAAACAGCCTCATTTCATTTCGAAATGAGGCTAATTGTTAAACGTATGTTAGTTCACTTGCATTCTTAAATACTTGATCAATCGTTGCTCCGCCGAGACACTCATCACCGTTATAGAAAACAACGGCTTGTCCAGGTGTAATAGCGCGTACTGGTTCATCAAATGTCACTTTCAAGCGATCGTCATCCAGCTTTTCCACCGTAACGCCTGAATCTTTTTGACGATAGCGGAATTTCGCTGTGCAAGAGATATGCTCTTCTATCGGAAGATTCGAAACCCAGCTTGAATTCACTGCAATAAGGGAATCAGAGTATAAGAGATCATTATGGAAACCCTGGTCAACATAAAGAACATTATCGTCAAGATTCTTACCTACCACGAACCATGGTTCACCGTCGCCACCAATTCCAAGGCCATGACGCTGACCAATTGTATAATACATCAATCCATCATGCTGTCCTTTTTCTTCTCCACCAAGCGTCATCATTTTGCCTGGTTGAGCAGGAAGATATTGTCCAAGAAATTCTTTGAAATTACGCTCGCCGATAAAGCAAATTCCTGTGCTATCCTTTTTCTTAGCTGTAGCAAGACCCGCTTCTTCCGCAATCTCTCGAACTTTTTTCTTCTCGATGCCTCCAAGTGGGAACATTACTTTAGAAAGTTGCTCTTGCGTGAGCTGATTCAAAAAGTAAGTTTGATCTTTATTGTCGTCTACACCACGAAGCATTTTGACTTCTCCGTCGCGTTCGACCACTTGCGCATAGTGCCCTGTCGCAAGGTAATCTGCTCCAAGCGTTAGTGCATGTTCAAGAAATGCTTTGAATTTAATTTCTTTGTTGCACATAACATCAGGATTTGGTGTACGTCCACCTTTATATTCATCTAGGAAATAAGTAAACACTTTATCCCAGTATTGCTTCTCGAAGTTGACTGCGTAGTACGGAATGCCGATCTGGTTGCATACACGAATAACATCATCGTAATCTTCTGTTGCTGTGCATACCCCGTTTTCGTCGGTGTCGTCCCAGTTTTTCATAAAAATGCCGATCACGTCATAGCCTTGTTCTTTCAACATTAATGCAGCTACTGATGAATCAACACCTCCGGACATTCCAACCACGACTCGTATATCTTCATTCTTACGTGCTGCCATGGTTGCACCTCCTCTTCTTTAACACAAATTGTGTCCTGACTATTTTATAACTTCTTCAAACGATTGACAATCTTAACGACTTCACTCGCAGCTTTTGTGGCATCTTCAATTGCATTTCCATATCCAAAGCTAAAACGAATGGCCGTTTGTGTTCTCTCATTATCACCAAACATCGCTGTCAACACATGTGAAGGTTCATGCGATCCAGCCGTACAGGCCGAACCACTCGATACTGCAATACCTGCAAGATCTAGATTCATTAACATCGGTTCCACTTTTGCATCTAAAAAACTAACATTGAATACATGTGGAAGGATATGATCCTGATCACCGTTGATACGATAAGGAATGGATGCTTCTTCAAAAATACCTAGCATCACTTGCTTCATATTCTGATAAAGCTCCACTTTCGCTTCTCGATCAATCCGCATTAATTCAGCTGCCTTCTCCATTCCTACAATGCCAGCAACGTTCTCCGTACCTGCTCGTCGTTTTCTCTCCTGTTCACCGCCAAATGAATGAGGCAACAGCTTTGTCCCATCCTTAACATAAAGAAAGCCAACGCCCTTTGGACCGTTGATTTTATGTGCTGAAACAGAAAGAAGATCTACGCCAAGTTGCTTTACATCAAGATCGATTAAGCCATACGCTTGGACGGCATCGGTATGAAACAGAATATCAGAATCGTTTGCCAACCTGGCGATCTCTGCAATTGGCTGTACTGTCCCAACTTCATTATTACCATACATAACTGTTATTAAGATTGTCTCTGGCCGAATCGCCTTTTCTAGATCATCTATAGAAATTCTACCATTCTCATCTACAGGTAAGTACGTTACGACAAATCCTTCTTTTTCAAGTACTTTACAAGCATTCAGTGCAGCATGATGCTCAATCTCTGTTGTGATAATATGGTTTCCTTTAGCAAAGTTTCCTTTAGCAGCTCCTACAATTGCTAGATTATCTGCTTCTGTACCCCCACTTGTGAAAATAATTTCATTAGCTAGAGCATGAATACTGCTCGCAAGATTATTTCTCGCTTCATCAAGTGCATGACGCGACTTACGGCCAAACTGATGAATACTTGAAGGATTACCAAAATCACTTTTTAGTGATGAAACCATCGCTTCAATAACATCGGGATGGACCGGAGAGGTCGCAGCATGATCCATATAAATTGCACTCATAATTAGTCACCTCTTACTACCAGCAGCGAGCCGGCTACTAAATATAAAACATATAACTATCTTGCTCTCCTTCACCTTCATAGGTGGCAAGATCTTCTAGCGTTGTAGAATCGAGAACATCTTTCACAGCGTCTCGTATTTTTAACCACAGATCTCGTTTAGCAGGTTCTTCATCGTCCATAACTTCAACAGGACTAATGGGCCCTTCTAGAACACGAATGATATCTCCCGCTGTAATTGAACTTGCTTCTTGCGCTAGAATATAACCACCATATGCCCCTCTAACACTCTTAACAAGACCAGCATTTCTTAATGGAGCGACTAGCTGTTCAAGGTAATGCTCTGATAAATCTTTGCTTCTAGCAATGGATTTTAAAGAAATCGGACCATCACCGTGCTTTTTTGCTAACTCCATCATAATTGTTAATCCGTATCTTCCTTTTGTTGATATCTTCAAATCTGCCACCTCTTTCTATCAATCGAGCCACAAGTTTTTTGCACTGTGGCAATGAATAACCCACAATTGGCCCTATCGTAATACAAAACAAAAGTGTTCCCACATGAATAGGACCATTCAAAAGCCATCCAAGAGAAAGGACAACTATTTCCATAGTAAGTCGGATATGTTGTACCTTCCATCCCGTTCGTTCTGTTAATACAAGCATTAAACTATCTCTTGGACCTGCTCCACGATCTGCTGCAATATAGAGACCGATGCCGTACCCCATGATCAGAATACCACTAACAAGCATAACCAATTTGCCTATCAAATGATCCGGAGTTTTTAAAAAAGGAACCCATAAATAAATATCGATAAACACACCTACGAGCAGCATGTTTAGAAAAGCACCTAATTTTGGCCAGGTTCGATCTAATAATGAAGTCGAGCCTATAATCAGAAAACCAATTAGAATTGACCATGTGCCAATTGTTAATCCAAACTGCTGATACAGTCCAATATGGAAGACATCCCATGGCGCGCTACCGAATTCAGCTTTAATCATCAGAGAAATGCCAAAAGCCATAACCAAAAGACCTAATACAAATATTCCCCAGCTCATCCAGAACCATGGTATGCCTTTGTTATCTGGTTTCATCTCATCCCTCTTAACTCAATCTTCTATCATCTATTTAGCCATTGATTCTGTTAGTAAACCTTCGCTATTATAGCACGAACCGGTTTTTCTTGCATTTCCAAAACCCGTATAGTATGTTTCAACTAACTATGAAAGGACGGGTGTTCTATGGATTTATTTGATTACCCAAAAGAAAACAACAATACTTCTTCTGGACCTCTCGCTAGCAGAATGCGACCTAGATCCATTGAAGAATTTATCGGCCAAGACCATATTATTGGCGATGGCAAATTATTGAGAAGAGCCATCCAAGCTGATCAACTTACTCCAATGATTTTTTTCGGTCCACCAGGAACCGGTAAAACAACACTTGCACGTATTATAGCCAACACTACATCTGCTCATTTCGAACAGTTAAATGCTGTTACTTCAGGAGTAGCTGACATTAGAAGACTCACGTCTGAAGCAAAAGATCGCTTAAAGCTTGATGATCAAAAAACGGTGCTCTTTATAGATGAAATCCATCGCTTTAATAAATCACAGCAGGATGCACTTCTTCCTTTTGTTGAAGATGGAACGATCGTGTTAATCGGAGCAACAACAGAAAGCCCAATGTTTGAAATTAATGCGGCTCTTCTTTCTCGTTCAAGATTATTTCGATTTGAACATCTTAATGAAACAACTATTAAAAACATTCTTTATCAGGCGATTAACGATAAGGATCGCGGCTTTGGAAGGTACGATGTTGAAATCGAGGATGAAGCCATTGAGCATCTCATAGACGTTTCTAATGGAGACGCTAGAACAGCTCTAAACGCGTTAGAACTCGCCATCCTTACAACGACTCCAAATAAAGATGGGAAGCTTGTAATTAGTCTTGCAATTGCAGAAGAATCCATCCAGCAACGCGTGCTTCAATATGACAAGGATAGCGATAATCACTACGATACCGTTTCGGCCTTTATTAAAAGTATACGAGGATCTGATCCAGACGCTACGCTTTACTGGTTAGCAAAAATGATCTATGCAGGTGAAGATCCTAGATTTATCGCGAGACGCCTTTATGTCCATGCTGCCGAGGATGTTGGATTAGCCGACCCCAACGCACTTCTGATTGCCCATGCGGCCAGCTATGCGGTCGAATTTATCGGTATGCCGGAAGCTAGAATTCCACTAGCCGAAGCAGCGTTATATCTTGCCACCGCTCCAAAAAGCAATGGGGTGATTTCAGGTATAGATGCTGCACTTGCAGCAGTAAAAAAAGAAAAAAACGGAACAGTTCCTATTCATTTACGTGACTCACACTACAAAGGAGCTTCAGAACTAGGGCATGGGATTGACTACAAATTCCCGCATGACTATCCAGGAGGATATGTCCCTCAACAGTACCTTCCTGATCACATGGTCAGAAAAACGTTCTATAAACCTACTGAGCGCGGGCACGAAAGAACGATCCAAAAGAGACTTGATTATTTCGCTGAACGCATCAAATCCGATAGCAAGAAATCTTAACAGCAGGGCTTATGCTCTGCTGTTTTTTCTATTCACTCTTGCAATCTACCTCAAATTTACAAGACTTCTGTATAAATTCTTCCATACTGGCAAAGCTATGATTACTTTCAAAACGCAAAAATGTTAATCACATAAAGGAGCTGAATGAAAATGAAAGTAAGACAAGATGCCTGGTCTCATGAAGATGATTTAATGCTTGCCGAAACAGTGCTGCGGCATGTAAGAGAAGGCAGTACGCAATTAAAAGCCTTTGATGAAGTTGGTGATCGACTAAGTCGCACATCAGCCGCTGTCGGATTCCGCTGGAATGCCATTGTCCGCGAAAGATACGAGCAGGCCTTAAAGCTAGCGAAAAAGCAGCGAAAAGAAATGAAACGAGCCGAACGAAGGCAGCCTGAATACACAAATAAAGAAACACATACGACTGTTTCCACCCAAGAACAACCAATCTCACAACCATTAATTGAAACTTCAATACCATACACCGAACCGGTACAAATAAAAAAAGAAATGACTATGAGAGAAGTAATCTCATTCTTATCAAACTTAGAACAATCCGCTTCCTCAACAAACAGACTTAGAACAAATGTCGAGAAACTAGAATCAGAGAATCAACACCTAAAAGAAGAAAACACCCTTCTTCATCAAAAAATCAAAACACTCGAGAACGAACAACAAATCATGAAAGAAGATTACCAATCCCTCATCCAAATCATGGACCGAGCCAGAAGAATGGTCGTCCTAAACGACAACGAAGACCACAACGTCCCAACATTCAAAATGGATAAGAATGGGAACCTAGAAAAAGTCGCAAGGTGAAAACGAAAAGCGGAAGTGGGCGTTTAGACACGACAGGCACTGGAGCCTTTTCATTTGAACACGGTCTTTGTGTTCGGATGAAAAGGTGAAGTGACCGAGGGTCTGCCCACTGCAGCTAGATCATGAAAAGCGGAAGCGTCCGTTTAGCCTCGACAAGCGCTGGAACCCTCTAAAAAGAACACGCTCTTTGTGTTCATTTTAGAGGGTGAAGCGATCGAGAGGCTGGGCGCTGCAGCTAGACACGAAAAGCGGAGACGAGCGTTTAGAAACGGAGATATTGGAGCTCTTGAACTAGAACACGCCTTTTGTGTTCTAGTTCAAGAGCGAAATATCGCAGTTTCTGTGAGTCGCAACTAGACACCAAAAGCGGAAGTGGGCGTTTAGACACGACAGGCACTGGAGCCTTTTCATTTGAACACGGTCTTTGTGTTCGGATGAAAAGGTGAAGTGACCGAGAGTCTGCCCACTGCAGCTGGACACGAAAAGCGGAGACGAGCGTTTAGAAACGGAGATATTGGAACTCTTGAACTAGAACACTTAATAAACCATTCAAACAGAAAAAGCATCCGTTCAAAATGAACGGATGCTTTATTAATTGTCATAAAAATAGAAGAGCCCCAACTGTGCCGTCCTTTCCATAATCGTTGAACCTGCATTGGCAGGTGGGTGCCTTATCCCATTCTCCGTAAGTCCTCAGCTACCGAGGCATGTACTTTGAATGGAAAGAGTCAGGCTCCCGTTGTAAAAGTGTTGGCTCAAATTATTATGGAAGTAAACGAACACTTCAGGACTCTTCGTTAACTTGTAATTGAATTATAGCAGACCTTCAAACCGATTTCAATCATCAGGTATTAGGTCCTTTTTATTATTTTTTTACTCTTTCTCAGCACCAACTGGCTTCTTAGCTAGCTCAAGATTCAACTCCTTTAGTTGATCCTCACTAACTGGAGAAGGAGCTTCTGTTAACAGGCAGCTTGCGCTAGCTGTTTTAGGGAAAGCAATTGTGTCGCGAAGGTTCGTTCTTCCTGCAAGCAACATCACGAGACGATCAAGACCAAATGCAATTCCACCATGTGGTGGGGTACCATATTCGAACGCTTCAAGAAGGAAACCAAATTCTTCCTCTGCTTCTTCTTTTGTAAATCCTAACGCTTTAAACATTTTTTCCTGAATATCACGCTGGAAAATACGTTGGGAACCTCCGCCTAACTCATAACCATTTAAGACAAGGTCATATGCATCTGCACGAACTTTTCCTGGCTCTTCTTCAAGAAGATGAAGGTCTTCTTTCAACGGCATTGTAAACGGATGATGTTCCGCAAAATAACGATCAGCTTCTTCATCGTAACTCATCAGTGGGAAGTCCATGATCCAAAGGAAATTAAACTTGGAATAGTCAATAAGGTCGAGGTCTTTTCCAAGCTTTGAACGAAGAGAACCGAGACTGTCTGATACAACAGATTTACTGTCAGCTACGAACAGAAGAAGGTCACCCGCTTCTGCATCGAATGCTTCTTTTAGTTGAGATGCAAGAGCCTCGTCAAAGAATTTAGAAATAGGGCCTTTCAAACCATCTTCCTCTACTTTTAACCATGCAAGTCCTTTTGCTTTGTACGTTTTCACATACTCTGTTAAAGCATCGATATCTTTACGTGAGTACTTACTTGCTGCACCTTTTGCATTAATACCTTTAACAGCTCCACCAGAAGAAACAGCACTAGAGAATACTTTAAAGTCAGAGTCTTTTACAAGATCAGATACATCCACAAATTCCATTTCAAAACGCGTATCAGGTTTGTCTGATCCGTAGCGATTCATCGCTTCAGCATGAGTCATGCGTTGGAATGGCTTTTCAATTTCTAATCCCTTCGTTTCCTTCAATACCGCACTCATCATTTCTTCCATCATCGCAATTAAATCTTCTTTTGGAAGGAAGGATGTTTCAATGTCGACTTGAGTAAATTCAGGTTGACGGTCCGCTCTAAGATCCTCATCTCGGAAGCAGCGAACGACCTGGTAATAGCGTTCAAATCCTGAAACCATTAACAGTTGTTTAAAGAGCTGCGGAGATTGCGGAAGAGCGTAGAACTCTCCTTCGTGCACACGGCTTGGTACCAAGTAATCACGAGCGCCCTCAGGTGTACTTTTTGTTAACATTGGAGTTTCAATTTCAAGAAATTCATTATGATCCAGGAAATCACGAATGACTTTAGTTGTTCGATGACGGAGCTTGAATGTCTCTTGCATCACCGGACGTCTCAAGTCCAGGTAGCGATATTTCAAGCGAATATCTTCTCCAACTTCTACATCGTTCGCAATGCTAATGGGAGGATTCTTCGCAGCATTGAGGATTTCAAGTGATTCAGCATGTACCTCAATCGACCCTGTTGGAAGATTCGGATTAACCGTTCCCTCCGCACGAGATACTACTTTACCAGAAATGCCTAGTACGTATTCACTTCTAACTTTCTCAGCAAGTTCAAGCGCTTCTTTTGAAAGGTCTGGATTGAATACAACCTGTACAATACCTGAACGGTCTCTAAAATCAATGAAGATTAATCCACCAAGATCACGACGCTTTTGAACCCAACCTTTTAATTCTACTGTTTGCCCGATCTCGCTTTCACGAATTTTCCCGCATGAATGGCTTCTTCCGATCATTCTCCAACTTCCTCCTTTAATTTCCCTTTCAGATAAGAATCAACATGTGTTAAATCTATTGATTCTTGCTCACCTGAGTTCATATCTTTAATGTTAATTTCATTCTTTTCAATTTCTTCATCACCTAGAATAGCTACGTACTTTGATTTGAGTCGATTAGCCGCTTTAAACTGACCTTTCATCTTCTTATCAAGGTAGTCACGCTCTGTGGAAATCCCAGCATTTCTAAGCTTCTGAACAAGGCCATTAGAAACCTTTTGTGCTTCTTCCCCCATTGTGACAACATAACAATCAATTGTCTTTTCAATCGGGAGCTCAACACCTTCTGCTTCCAAGGCCATTAATAGACGCTCAATGCTCATTGCAAAACCGATTCCAGGTGTTGATGGGCCACCCATCTCTTCAACAAGTCCATTATAGCGACCACCACCGCTCAACGTCGTAATAGCTCCAAAGCCATCAGCGTCGCTCATGATTTCAAATGCTGTGTGATTATAATAATCTAGTCCGCGTACAAGGCGGTCATCAAGAACATAATCAATTCCCATTTGATCTAAGGCTTCTTTTACTTTTGTAAAGTAAACAGTCGATTCCTCATTTAAATAATCGATGATGGAAGGCGCAGTTCCCATTAATTCATGGTCACGATCCTTTTTACAATCAAGAATACGTAGAGGATTTTTCTCCAGGCGATTTTGACAATCGCTACAAAACTCTCCGATTCTTGGCTCAAAATGATTAATTAATGCCTGACGGTGTGCCTCACGACTTTCTTTATCACCGAGACTATTCAAATATAGTTTAAGCTTTTTAAGTCCCAATTCTTGATACAAACTCATCGCAAGCGCAATAACCTCGGCATCAATCGAAGGGTCATTACTTCCTAGCGCTTCAATTCCGAACTGAACAAATTGTCTCATCCGCCCAGATTGAGGACGTTCATAGCGGAACATAGGGCCGATGTAGTACAGTTTAACTGGCTGCTCGGGTAAACCGTACATCTTGTTATTCACATAAGCTCGAACCGCCGAAGCTGTTCCTTCAGGTCGGAGTGTTAAACTACGATTACCGCGGTCTTCAAATGTATACATTTCTTTTTGAACGATATCTGTTGTATCGCCTACTCCGCGTTGAAATAACTCGGTATGCTCAAATATTGGCGTTCGAAGTTCATGATAATTGTATCTGCGGCAAATATCTCTTGCCTTATCTTCAATGTATTGCCATAACTCCGACGTACCAGGAACAATATCCTGAGTACCTCTAGGAATTTGAAAACTCATGTTTATATCCTCCTTTAATCACTAGCAAGAAGCTCTTCTAACGGCTAATTCTAACGGGCTAAATCCTTTTTTTGGATACAAAAAAACTCCCATCCCTGAATCGAAATTCAGGGACGAGAGTTACCCGCGGTGCCACCCTAATGGAAAGATAAATCTTTCCTCTTAAAACAGTTAACGCCTGTCTACGTCGTCCCCTACTGAGTTATCTGTTCGGAGACGATCCTTGGAAGTGTCTTTCAAAAAAGCGGTATCGAGAAATGCTCTCAGCCTAGCGGCATTTCCTCTCTGATCAACCCGGTATTTTTTTACTTTTCTTCCTCATCGGAGCTTCGTATCGATTTACTGAATTGTTTTCTATCATACGAGTCAGTGATTTTTTTGTCAAGTATATTAGGATTGGTTTTACAAAACATTATCGCTTCATTTTTTGTTTCATGATTTTCACACTTTTTAATGACAGTCCAAATTCTTCCGCGAGTTCCATATTTGACAAACACTGTTCTTTTTGTAGAAAATCATGAAAGTCGATACCAAATTCCGGCTGTGACATATGATAGCTCATCATTTCTTTATTAGTTGATCTCACAAGACCCCACCCTTTTATTAGTTCAATTATTTCTTAGTTTCACCAAAAAGAATGCATTTTACTACTTAACGAAGGAATCTTTTTATCCGATAAAGAAATTATCTATGAAAGCAGCAGGCGTCATTGAAAGGAGTCATCACTTGAAAAAAATGATTTTTGCATTTTTATTTTTTGTCATACCCATTATTTTCTCTACTTCTGCTTCGGCTGAGAAAAATGCTTATTTTGAGGAAACTGTAAATGTTCGCGCCGAACCCTCTCTTACTTCATCTGTTATCACACAGGTTCATAAAGGGGATTCAGCCATCGTTCTCGAAAGTAAGACCGATTGGACAAACATTCAACTTCATACTGGGGAAGAAGGTTGGGTTTCAAGTAGACTAGTAAGCATTTCTTCTGATTCCAAAGAGAGGAAATCAATACAATCAACCGTGTCTGATCTTCAAGTCCGTGCTGGCCCTGGTAAAGAATACAAAGTTATTGGAAATATCACTCAAGATTCTGAGTGGAATGTGCTTGAGACTGCAGGCGATTGGACCTCCATTCAATTTAAAGGACAGACCGGATGGGTAGCGTCCTGGTTAGTAAGTTCTACAACAGCTAGCCCAGATCAAAAAACAAGCCAGGTAAAAGAAGTAAAGGCGCGTATCTTAAACGTTCGTGACTTCCCAGGAACAGAGAATCGGATCATATCTCAACTCCCTTCAGGAACAATTGTAGAAGAAGTTCGTCAAGAAAAAAACTGGAGCTTCATTCGCTATCAGAATGGACAGACTGGTTGGGTAGACAGTACCTATTTGCAAGAAACAGACAAACAAGAGGAGTCAGAATTTCTTACAATTCTATACCAGGCAACAAACTTAAGAAGTGGGCCGGGGTTGAATTATGAAGTTATTAAACAAGCGCCTGCAAAAGCGCGCTACAAAATAGCTGCAAAAGAAGGCAAATGGTTTCGTATCCTTCTTGACGATGGTCGTTCAGCATACGTTGCTGACTGGGTCGTCTCTACTGCATCTAAACTATCCACTTCGCCTGTCTTGAAATCTGGAAAAACAGTTGTTCTTGATGCTGGTCACGGTGGCTACGACAGTGGTGCCCTAGGCATTACGACACTTGAAAAAATCCTTACATTGAAAACGACAACAACTATCGCGGAAAAATTAAAGAATGCAGGGGTTCAAGTTATTTTAACGAGAGATGATGATACATTTGTCTCTCTTTCTGAACGAACTCTTTTATCAGATCGTTATAAAGCTGACGCATTTGTAAGTATTCATTTCGATAGCACAGTTGATCCAACTGCAAATGGAGCAACAACGTATTATTATGGTGAGAATGATATGTCCCTAGCTTCAGCGATACACGCCAAAATCGGAGATGATACAACTTTGAGAGATCGCGGTATTCGATATGGAAATTATTATGTTCTAAGGAACAATAAGCAGCCTTCTGTCCTTCTTGAGCTTGGCTTTCTCTCAAATCCATGGGAAGAGCAATTAGTGAATAGGTTGGATTACCAATCAAAAGTGACTACTGAAATTTCAAATGGCATCCTTACTTTTTTACAGTAGTAACGCTTAAGATGAAGAACAGTTTGACTTGCTTTTCTATCTATATGGATGAACCAAAAACCGCAATTCCAATTAGGAATTGCGGTTTTTTGTCATTCTTTGCTCTCAATGATAAGAGTTACAGGTCCGTCATTCGTAAGCTGTACGTCCATCATCTCACCAAAAACACCTGTCTGCACCTCGAGACTCTCTTCTCTAAGTAAAGCGTTAAACTTATCATAAAGTACGCTGGCTTCAGGAGGTTTTGCCGCCTTCATAAAGTTTGGACGTCGCCCTTTACGACAATCACCATATAACGTGAATTGTGATATAGATAGAATAGCTCCACCTTTGTCTTTCACTGAGAGGTTCATTCGATCATTTTCGTCCTCAAATATACGAAGGTTTGCAATTTTAGTGGCAAGATAGCCTGCATCCTCTTCTGTATCCTCGTGCGTGACCCCTAGGAGCACCACAAGGCCATGTTCGATCTCACCTGTAGTTTCTCCATTCACGGTGACTGAGGCTTGCTTTGAACGTTGTATAACGGCTTTCATGGAGAACTTCCTTTCTTAACTACTGCATAATTCTACGAACAGCATAAATATCTGGAATTCGTTTAACGCGCTCGACTACTTTTTGAAGATGAGCTGTGTTCCGAATGGAGACAGTCATACTAATTGTTGCCATCTTGTTATTATCTGATCGACCAGAAACAGACGTCATGTCGGTTTTGGTTTCTGCTACAGCCTGAAGAACCTCATTCAGAAGACCTCTGCGATCAAAACCACTGATTTCGATATCAACATTATAGTTTTTTGGAGAGTCACTTTCCCATTCAACCTCTAAGAGGCGTTCCTGACCATTCTCTTCATTCACATTAGGACAGTCTTTCCTGTGAATCGAGACACCTCTCCCTTTCGTGATATATCCCACAATATCATCACCTGGAACAGGGTTACAGCATCGTGAAAGACGGATTAACAGGTTGTCTATCCCTTTCACTCGCACACCCGACTCCGCTCTCTTTGGCGGCCGAGAAGGTGAATGGGTCTTACCTTCAATAATTGATTTTGCTAGCTCTTCTTCCTGCTCTTTCGTCCGTTCTTTACGAGCCTTATCTGTCAGCCTTGTTGCGATTTGTGCAGCTGTAATTCCACCATATCCAACAGCTGCGTACATATCTTCTTCACTTGTAAAGTTAAATTTCTTAGATACATTTGCAATGTTATCTGAAGTCAAAACAGCCTTTAACTCAAAGCCATGGTTTTTAATTTCTTTCTCAACAAGCTCTCGACCTTTTTCAACGTTTTCTTCACGCTTTTCTTTCTTAAACCATTGCTTAATCTTATTCTTAGCGTGGGAGCTTTGACTGATTTTTAACCAGTCTTTACTTGGACCATAAGAGTGCTTAGAAGTTAGAACTTCAACGATATCCCCTGTTTTCAACCGATGATCTAGTGGTACCATTTTGCCGTTCACTTTTGCGCCAATGCAATGATTCCCAATTTCAGTATGAATGCGGTAGGCGAAATCAAGAGGTACCGAGCCAGTAGGCAATTCAAATACGTCCCCTTTAGGCGTGAAGACAAAAACCATATCACTGAATAGATCAATCTTAAGAGACTCCATAAATTCTTCAGCATTCGAAACATCATTTTGCCATTCAAGAATTTGCCTAAACCATGATAGCTTTTTCTCAAATGAGCTATTCACCTGATTCTCATCGCCTTCTTTGTAGGCCCAATGAGCGGCAATCCCGTATTCAGCAACTTTGTGCATATCAGACGTTCGAATTTGCACCTCGAGAGGGTCACCTTTTGGTCCAATGACTGTCGTATGAAGCGATTGGTACATATTCGCTTTTGGCATAGCAATATAATCTTTGAAACGACCAGGCATAGGCTTCCAGCATGTATGAATAATGCCAAGAACGGCGTAGCAATCCTTGATGCTATTCACAACAATACGTACCGCGAGCAAATCATAAATTTCGTTAAATTGCTTATGTTGCTTAGCCATTTTCCGATAGATACTATAGATATGTTTCGGACGACCTGAAATTTCAGCTTCAATGGAAACTTCTTTCACACGCTCTTGAATTTCGTCCACAACTTCATGGACAAATCCTTCACGTTCAGCCCGTTTCTTTTGCATTAAATTCACGATGCGATAATACTGCTGTGGATTTAAATAACGAAGCGCCGTATCCTCAAGCTCCCACTTAATAGTGGAAATACCTAGACGATGGGCTAGAGGCGCAAATATTTCTAGCGTCTCATTCGCTTTTTGCATTTGTTTTTCTTTTGGCATGTGCTTAAGCGTACGCATGTTATGAAGTCTATCAGCCAATTTAATCAGAATGCACCTAATATCTTGAGCCATAGCGATCATCATCTTCCGGTGATTCTCAGCTTGCTGCTCCCGCTTGGACTTATACTTGATTTTCTTCAGCTTCGTAACGCCATCAACGAGCATGGCAAGTTCCGGGCTGAATTCATCAGAAATTTGTTCAAGCGTCACGTCGGTGTCTTCAACGACATCATGAAGAAAGCCCCCAGCCACTGTCACAGGGTCTACTTCAAGGTTCACAAGAATGCCAGCAACCTCAATAGGATGAATAATATAGGGTTCACCCGATTTGCGGTACTGGCCTTCATGTGCGTTTCTCGCGTATTCAAATGCTCTATTAAGATAAGAGAGATCGTCCTCAGACAGATACTTCTCCGCTCTTTCCATCACTTCTTCTATCGTCATCAAATCACCTTGATTACTGTTGGTATATTGCTTCTATTATCGTTAAAAAAAGTCAGCATGTAAAGAGATTAAGAGAAAAATGTCGTTTTCCCTAATTAGTAAACGCTCAATCTTTGTGTCTAAGGTGCATAAAGAGAAAGAGCGTCCGGCTATTCGGACACTCCATTCTTTAGTATGTCATTAGAGTAAAGATATCATGGCGGTCAAGGTTTTTACGCCCTTCAAGATAGGAAAGCTCAATCATGAAAGCAAGTCCTACAACAACTCCACCAAGCATTTCAACTAGCTCGATCGTTGCATTGATCGTACCACCAGTCGCAAGCAAATCATCCGTAATCAATACTCGTTGACCTGGCTTAATAGCATCCTTATGAATCGTAAGGACGTCTTTACCATATTCAAGACCATAGTCTACTTTAGCTACTTCGCGTGGTAATTTACCTTCTTTTCGAACAGGTACAAAACCGATACCAAGAATATATGAAACCGGGCACCCTACGATAAATCCTCTTGCTTCAGGTCCTACAATAACATCAACATCTTTATCTTTCGCAAAATCCGCAATATCATTAACGACTCCTCGGTAAGCTTCGCCGTTTTGCATTAACGGAGTGATGTCTTTAAAACGAATACCCTCTTTCGGATAGTCTTCAACCACTGCGATATAATCTTTATAATTCATTTACTTAATGGCCTCCTCAGTGCTATTGAAACAATTAACTGATTGATCGAACCAACTTTTCAAAGCATGATAGGAGGAATAGCAAAAATCATTTTCGAGCTTTGCTTTTTCAAGCTTACTCCTATACGTTTTAGAAGAAGTTAATTCACTTTTTACAGATTGTGGATTTAGAGAAATCAGTCCATTATCCATTGTAACAAAATCTAGCTCAAAAAACACCTCTGACATAAACGGAACTGTTTCTTTTGACCAACCTTTATGCTTTGCGAGCTTTTCAGCATCGCGTAAGTTAAAGCTACCTCTCTTCATTAAGAAAGCATAGAACCATTTAAAATCCTCACGTGACGGAAGCGTTGAGAAAAAGTGATCCTCCTCATGCTCAAATACCGCATACGTTCGATCTGGTAATCCACCTTTTCGAAACAGATTGACAAGATCTTCCTCTAAATCCGGAAGATCGAGTAGCATAACATATTTATTCTCAATTGCTAGTTTCTCTTGTTCTGTTGGATCAACAATAATGTAATCTTTCCAATTCTCAAGTCCAAGCTTTGTCATGGTGTTTTTTTGGAAAGCTACCATAACAAGCTTATCGAGCGGCAGCATTTCAAGTCGTTTTTTCAAATCTCGAATGCCTCGATAATCAAAGAGCTGCCATTCATTCACAGCGATATCTTTCACAAAGATTTGTGGCTTTCGAAGTCCATTCCACTCGTTGACGGAGAGTTGGCCAATTACGCTTACAGCAGCTCTTGATGCTATTTCTTCAAATGCATAACCGAAATGAAACCCTACGCCATCTAGAGTAGCGCCGTTTTCCTCAAGACCTACCTTGAGGTGATTGTCCTGACTCCCAATCCTTCTGATTTGAGAGAGATGAACGTCTTTTAGCATAACGACTGGTTTCGGATTACTTACTCCAAAAGGAGCCAAAAGATTCATTTCTTCAATTGTCTCAAGAGTAACATCCTCTACACGACAGTGAAGATCTACTTTTGTAAGTGGCGTCAAATCTTCTTCTGTTAACTTATCTAAAGCCTGTTCGTTTAATCTTGAACGCAAATCTTCTAGGTAGCTTAAATCAATTGTCATACCAGCGGCCATTGGATGACCACCGAAGTGAGGGAGAATGTCTCTGCACTCAGAAAGGTTTGCAAACATATCAAAGGCCTCAATACTTCGTGCAGATCCTTTTGCGACACCTTTCTCACGATCAATACTCATCACGATGGTTGGGCGATAATACTTTTCAACAAGTCGTGAAGCCACGATTCCAATGACCCCCGCATTCCATCCTTCCTTAGCAATGATGAGTACACGATTGCTTTCATCACTCAAGTACTTTGACTCAACCTCTTCAATCGCTTCTTTCGTCATTGTATTAACTAGTTCCTGACGATTCTTATTAAGAGCATCAATATCAGATGCCAGCTGTTCAGCAAGAATCGGATCATCTGTTGTCAGCAGTTCAACTGCTGGGTCTGCACTATCAAGACGGCCCGCAGCATTTAGTCTCGGTCCTATCCCAAAACCAAGATGCTCTTCGTTAAGCTCCTGACCCTTTAAACCACATACATCTAGCAAAGCTTTTATTCCTGGCTTATTTGAATTTTGAAGGGCGCGAATACCTTCGCTTGCTAAAAGACGGTTCTCATCCTGAAGTGGCACAAGATCAGCGATGGTACCCATTGCGGCGATCTCTAATAAATCCCCTGGAATTCTTCCAAGCAAAGCTTGCGCAAGTTTAAATGCAACCCCTACTCCTGCTAAACCTTTGAATGGATAACCACACCCTGGCTTTTTAGGGTTTATTGTCGCGTAGGAATCGGGCAGAACCGGAGGAGGCTCATGATGATCAGTAATAATGAGATCAATACCGATTTCTTTAGCAACTTCCGCCTCATGTACACCGGATATCCCTGTATCTACAGTCACTATTAGTTGATACCCATCTTCTTTTGCCTGCCTAAAAGCAGCTTCGTTCGGACCGTATCCCTCTGTAAATCGATTAGGAATATAGTAATCAAATATAGCGCCAAGCTCGCGCAACGTATAGACAAGTACAGTCGTGCTGCTAACGCCATCGGCATCATAGTCACCAAAAATAAGGATTCGCTCACCAGAAGCAATCGCCTGTTGAATTCTTTCGACCGATTCCTTCATACCATCCATTAAATATGGGTCGTGATAAGTTAAATTCTCTTTATATAGAAATCTTTTCGCTTCTTCTTCTCCCTCAATACCTCGATTAACTAAAAGCGAAGCAGCAAGTCGAGAAATTCCAAGTTCACTCTGGAGCCGATCAATGTTTGTTTCATCTGTTTCAGCCAGTTTCCAGCGTGTTTTAGACCTTAACATCGAATCACCTCTTAACTTGTTCATTATATATAGTTTCAGGAGGTTTGACCATAGTTCAAGAAGAGGAATCTTTTACAATCCCTCTTCACTCCACTATAAAAAGCCTTGAACTTAATCAAGGCTTTCTCGTCATTATTCCCCTTCAGTACCGGTGCCCTCATCTGCTGCCTCACCATCAAGTGGAGTATGGACAGCTTTTGATTCATTTGATGCTGGCTCTGTTATTAACCTTTCATTTTCTTTTTGTAACTTTCTCAGCTCTCTTTTCAGTCTGTAATACTTAACCATTCCAAAACCAAGCACAAGAATCGCACCCATCAATACAGATCCCAATATGACAAGCACAAGCGGCCAATCCGAAGTTCCAAATACATAGTTAACCTGTACAGGATCTACATTCACGACTGAAAACACCGCTATAATTAAGGCGAAAATAAGTGCTACAACTAATCCCCATTGTCCCTTCATCCTTATCTACCTCCTCTTCTACTACAATACCTATTCCATTACTCTCTCTTTTTTTCCTTCGGTTCATAAGGATTAATGTGGACTAACACATCATGCACGTCATCTTCTTCAAGAAGTCGCTTCTTCACGTCCTTACCGATGTCATGTCCTTCTTTAACAGAAATATCCGGGTCTACACCAAGCTTGATATCAATAATAACATAGTGTCCGTGCTCTCTAGCATAGAACTCATCAAGGTTCACAACCCCTGGCATCCCGGTAATCACTTTTTTATACTCCGTCGTATCCTCCTCATGCAGCACATGATCGAGTGTTGTGTGAATGGATTCGAAACCAAGCTTCACAGCCATTTTAGCAATCAGAACAGAAACGAAAATTCCTGCAATCGGATCGGCATAAATGAGCCATGGCAAGCTAAATTTGCTTCCTAAAATGGCACCTGCAATCCCTATTAAAACAGCAATGGAAGAATAGACATCTGAGCGATGTTCATACGCATTCACGATCAGTGCATCACTTTTTATCTTTTTACCCAACCGATACTTATATCGAAACATCGCTTCTTTGACCACAATCGAGATGAGAGCTGCATAGAGAGCAAGAGTACCGGGGGCCTCAATAGGTTCGAATATCGCCTTCCCTGAACTAATTCCAATTTCAACGCCAACTAATAACAACAACACAGCTACAATAATAGCTGCAATTGACTCTGCTTTTCCATGACCATAGGGATGATCTTTATCGGGTGGTAGCTTAGCGGCTCGCAAACCAACAAAAACGGCAAAGGAGCCAGCTACATCTGATGCCGAGTGTGCGGCGTCGGCAATAAGAGCTCGACTATTGGAGATCGACCCAATAACGCCTTTAAGTACTGCTAGGATAATATTTCCTAGTATACCAATGATCGCTGCAATCTCAGCTTTTCGAAACCGCTCTTCTTTATTCATTTTTTCACCTCTTACGTAACAAGTCATTATAGCTTTTCCCTTATTTCGAAATCTCACACCGCTCCATTTGGACACGTAAAAGCCATGGCTAAGCCATGGCTTCACTTCATCCGTGCACCCTCAAAGGAATTCTCTTATGCTTCACCTTCAACAGGAGCGAACTTTTTCTTCTTCAATTGTTTCCCCTTCCATACTGCCCAAAGCTGCGAGGCAATGAAGAGAGATGAATACGTACCTGCGACTAGTCCAATCAATAAGGCAATCGCAAATGGTCTAATTGCTTCGCCGCCAAAGGCCGTAAGAGCAGCAGCAGCAAAGACAACCGTTAGCACTGTATTAATGGAACGAGCAAGCGTTTGAACAAGACTTTTATTCACAACACGTGCGACGTCCTCAAATGTTTTGACCTTTTTTTCAAACTTCATATTCTCACGTATGCGATCAAAGGTAACGATTGTATCATTTATGGAATAACCGACAATCGTTAGTACTGCTGCTATAAACGTAATGTTCACTTCAATCTGCAGGATACTGAATACCGCAATTATGAAGAACGCATCATGGAATAACGCAACGACAGCGGCAAGCCCTTGTAACCATTCAAACCTTAGTGCAACGTATACGATAATTCCTATCGAAGCAATAGCAACTGCGATAAACGCATTCTTAGCAAAATCAACTGCTACATCAGGTGAGACCGTACTAATACTTGGTTCAGCACCATAAAGCTCTGTGAAGTGATTTTTAATTTCAGCAATTTCATCTTTGTCAAGCTCATCCTTAAATGCAGCAACGGCAATATCACCACCACCAGCAAGAGTTACTGATTCGGGTTTATATCCAAGTCCATCGAATTCGTCGCTTACTTCTTCTGTTGTTAGTTTACTATCAGATTGGAGATCAACACGTGATCCACTAGAAAAATCAATTCCTAAATTTAGACCAAATATAGCAATCGCTAACCCACCAAGAACGATTAAAGCTAGTGAAATCGCAAAAAACTTATTTCGATGTTTGACAAAATCAAACTTAATGTCTCTTACTTTAGAGCTCATCGATTTCACTCTCCTTTACGCCAAAAAGTCCGGGCTTTTTATTCAGTGCCCTGCTCTTGACCCATAGGCCGAGAAGAATTCGTGAACCCCAAACGGCAGTCAAAAAGCTAACGACGATACTAGTAATTAACATCACTGCAAATCCTTTAACAGAGCTTGTTCCATATGCAAATAGAACTCCTGCTGCAATTAACGTCGTGATGTTTGCGTCAAAAATAGTTGTAAACGAACGTCTTCCCCCAGCCTTGAAGGCCGACATGACGGATTTACCTGAACGAAGCTCTTCCTTAATTCGTTCATACGTAATAATATTCGCATCAACCGCCATCCCTACGCCGAGGATGAGTGCAGCAATACCAGGGAGAGTTAATACTGCGTTCATCCAATTAAAGACAACAAGAATCAAATAGATGTACGTAGTTAACGTAATCACCGCAATTGCTCCCGGCAAACGGTAATAGAACAGCATGAATAAGAAAATCAAACCGACTCCAATAAATCCTGCTATAACCGTTTTATCAAGAGACTGTTCGCCGAACTGTGCACCAACTGAAGTTGAATAAATTTCATCTAGCTGAACCGGTAAAGAACCTGCGTTTAAAAGCTCTTTTAGATTTTCAGCTTCTTCAAGCTGAAATGGTGGTCCTGAAATAACTACAGTATTTTGAGAAAGCACTTGATTGACCGCTGGATCGGAAATAAATTTCTGTTCATCAGCTGGCTTTGTAACTTCTTCTTTATAAGAATCGCCTTCTTCATAATCAAGCCAGATCACTAGTCGATTATCCGGCTGAGGCAATTGACTGAGGTCTCGAGTTATATTTGCAAATTTTTCGGGATCCTTAAGCGTTACCTGAACAACGGGTTGGTTGTTATCAAATACAACCTTGGCGGCGCCTTCTTTAAGATCAGCTCCGCTCATTTTCTCTTCATCATCCGTGGTTCGGAAGGTGAGCTCAGCCTGAGTGGAAAGAAGTTCACGCGCCTGGTTTTGATCTTTCACTCCAGCGAGCTGAACGCGAATGCGATCTTCCCCTTCAATCGTAATACGAGGTTCTGAAACCCCTAATACGTTAATACGCTTGTACAAAGCGCTTACTGTGCTGTTTAACAGGTCCTGACTAAGTTCCTGGCCCTCTTGAGCCGGTTCTACTTCATATAGAACTTCAAATCCACCCTGCAGATCAAGGCCTAATTTAATATCTTTTGTTACACCCATGACGGTTGTTCCAATTAATCCGCCAAGTAAAAGGACGATCAAAAAGAACGCAACGATCCGGCCTTTTTTTACCATGGAATAAAACTCCTCTCTAAACCCCCAACATTAATGCTTATGTAAAACGGATAGCACACAATATTAGCTATTATATCGAAATATGAATTTTTCTGTCAATTTTAGTCTTTTCTAAGTCTGACTTTCAAACGTTTTCGTGCCTTTATATGCATGAATGGTTAACCAATTCATATATTCATTCACCGATAAACGCATAATTTCATTCACAAGTCTGTGCAACTTTACTTCTTCTAATTCATTGTTTCTTTCAAGGCGTGCAAGGAGACATTCCCAGATTTCGTCCATGGTCGCTCCACTATACCCTAACAGCAAAAACTCGTCTCTCTTGCTTTCAAGCGCTGGGGATATTTCCTTCTTCCACTCTTTCATCTCGCCGTCTCCTTTCTCAAATAAGCTAGCGTCCAACATAGCATTAAATCAAGAGGCGCTATAACCTTTCAAACATTTTACACTCTGGATTAAAAAATGGAATAAATCGCTGCGCCAACCCCAAGGCCTGCAATAATGACTCCTGTGAGGATGGAAAGAAAAGCATATTTAAAACGAATCGCAAATAAAGCAGCAGCGACACATGCGCTATATGCCCCAGTCGTCGGAAGCGGGACAGCGGTAAAAAGAATAAGCCCGATTGCACCGTACTTATCGACATTTTTACTTTTGCTTATCGTTCTATGATAAAGCCAGTCATAAAATCGTTTATACCAGCCAAATCTCATTAGCCAATTGCTTAACGGCTGAAAAAGAAGAAGCAATGGAATAATCGGTAACACATTTCCTAAAAGACTAAGTGAGAACGCCTTTAAAAATGAAAAATCAAAGGTATACGCGAGAGGTAATCCACCCCTCAGCTCTAATATTGGAAGCGCTGAAACAATAACTACAATCACTTCATGAGGTAGAAAACCAAGGTTCTCTACGACAAATTGTTTAATTTCTTCTTTCATTGAAACACTCCTATATGCCTGTCATGCTTTGTCCCCTAATAAGCATATACATAGTGATAAAAAATATCTAGACTTTTCTACAATTTCGCAGGTGCATTCTGGATAGAAAGTAGGGTGAATATGTCAAAGCAAACCTTTCTTAGAGGGACTCTTTTTCTCATTCTCGCCGGGTTAATTACAAAGGTACTAGGCTTTATTAACCGTATAGTGATGGTTCGTGTGATGGGCGAAGAAGGTGTCGGTCTTTATATGATGGCTGTTCCTACACTAATTCTAACCATTACATTAACACGTATGGGACTCCCCGTTGCAATCTCAAAGATGGTCGCGGAAGCGGATGCCGAAGGAGATCGACAAAAGATTAAACGAATTTTAATTGTATCGCTCTCCATTACCACTGTCCTTAGTGTCATTTTTACGACAATTATGGTACTAGCTGCACCTTTCTTATCAAAAGAAGTTTTCACAGACGACCGTACCTTTTATCCTCTTATTGCTATCGCTCCAGTTGTATCGATTGTAGCTCTTTCCTCTGTGCTAAGAGGCTATTTTCAAGGATTACAAAATATGCGACCTTCTGCTTATTCCCAGGTAATCGAGCAAATTGTCCGCATTTGCCTTGTAGCGGTTCTAACAGGGGCTTTCCTTCCATACGGTGTGGAGTTTGCAGCTGCGGGCGCTATGATTTCCGTTGTTCTCGGAGAACTTGCTTCCTTACTATTTATGTTCTCGATGTTCAAAATGAAGAAGCGCATTAAAATTCGAAGCGGTTTTTTCAATTATTTAAAAGGCGGGAGGGAAACATTTAACAGCTTAATGAAAATTTCCCTTCCTACAACAGGAAGCCAGTTAATTGGTTCGTTATCTTATTTCTTTGAGCCAATCATGGTTGCCCGTAGTCTGGCGATGGCTGGTGTTGCGACAACGCTTGCCACCACACAATACGGGCATTTATCAGGCCTTGCCATCCCACTCCTTTTTCTGCCTACTTTTATTACGTATTCCTTACAAGTCTCACTCGTCCCCGCAATCAGTGAGGCTCACGCTCAGAAACAATACAAACAGATTCAGCATCGTCTCAGCCAGGCGATTCGACTATCCATGGTTGCAGGTGGCCTTTCAGTTGTTGTTACGTATATTTTTGCAGTTCCCTTAATGGATATCATGTATCAAGCACCTCATGTAGCTATCTATGTGCAAGTAATGGCTCCTTTCTTTTTCTTCTACTATTTTCAAGGACCACTTGCGGCCGCACTTCAAGCATTAGATTTAGCTAAAGCAGCGATGATCAATAGCTTCATCGGAGCAGGCGTAAAGCTCACCGCAATTTTCTTCCTAGCTTCAAGACCTGAACTCGGCATTATGGGGGCTGCTCTAGCGATTGTTATTGGGATATTACTTGTAACGCTTCTCCATTTTGCAACACTCGTAAAAGCGATTGGTTTCTCCATCATAGTGAGAGATTTATTGAAAGGGGTTGCGTCCATTATTGGTGCCGGAGTTGCTGGTCACTTTCTGTATGAGAACCTCGCTTCTTCATCATCAGATATACTCGGTACGTTTGTTGCTATTTGTGTAACATCAATTATTTATTGCATCCTCCTTCTATTACTTGGGTTAATTAATCGAAATGATCTTAGAAGAATCCCTCTTATCGGAAAATATGTGCATTAAATGAGGAGGAAAAAAAGAAGGTAACCGCTCTGGTTACCTTTTTTCATTCTTTAAATCAATAAAAAAGCTGCCATTCTTATGAAGAGAACAAAATGAGATACGTTTAATATCCTTATGACCCACTTTTCTTAATTCCTGACGAAGCCATAAAGCTGTTTTTCCAATTCGTTCAAGATGTTCCTCCTGTACTTTCCCGTCGAGAATGAGAGGGAGTGGCATCAATGTCTCTGGGTGTTCCTTCTTATTATCTTCCTCTTTTCTAATGACAGATAGCTTTCCAGAAGGCTCAAGGATGGCGAATTCCACGTCCGAAACAGAAGCAACGTTATTTTCTCTCAGTTGAATAAGCAAATCATCAAAGTTATACCGTTGTTTTTTCATTTCGATCTCATCAATTCGACCACGATCAATTAAAACAGACGGCTTTCCATCTACAATTTCTCTAACCTTCTCACTTTTTAATGAAATATAAGCCATAATCATTTGAATAAGTACTAGAATGACCATTGGAACAATTGTATTTATCATTGGCGTTTGAGGGTCTTCAATTGACATAACGGCAAGCTCAGCAATCATAATGGAGACAACAAAATCAAGAATGCTTAACTGACCAATTTCTCGTTTTCCCATGACTCGAAAAACAAAAATGATGACAAAATATAAAACAAGTGTCCTCATTATGACTGTCATAAATTCCATCCCTGAATCCCTCCTTCCAGTCTTGTTTTGATTAGTGTAACCATGTTTCAGCTCAGCATGAGGGAATGTATTGGAAAAACGGATTTTTACATTTCATTAAAATTACGTGTGAACCAAATATAGGATGATCTTAGCCCAAATAAAAAAAAGCTTCCCTCAATAGTAGGGAAGCAAGTAGCGGAAATAAATGTAGATTGTACTAATGGCAAGTGAAACACAAACAACAGGTATTCCGATTTTCAAAAATTCAATAAAGCGAACTTCTTGTTTATCTTTCAGCGCTAGACCTGCTACTACTACGTTTGCTGAAGCACCGATTAACGTGCCGTTCCCCCCAAGACATGAGCCTAAGGCAAGCGACCACCACAATGGATCAAGGTTTGTCATTCCATAACCCGAAAATTCCGTAATGACAGGAATCATCGCTGCTACAAATGGAATATTATCTAAAAAGGCTGAGAGAAAACCAGATCCCCATAAAATCACAAGCGATGTTTTAGGCAAATCGCCGTCCGTGTATAAGAGAATACTTCTCGCCACTTCATCAATAATCCCTACTTCCTCTAATCCACCGATTAAAATGAACAATCCAATAAAGAAGAACAGGGTCACCCATTCAATTGACTCGAAAACCTCTTCAATCTTGTGTTCATTTTGTGTGATGAGTAATAAGAGGACCGCTCCTGCCATCGCAATGTTAGTTAGCTCTGTATGTAAAATAGGATGTAGCAGAAAGCCTGAAATCGTCATTAGCAGAACGATCGATGATTTATAAAGAAGAGGTCCTCTCTTTAAATAATCATCTGCATTAATTCGAAGCAACGTCTGTCGATGGTCGTCGTCTACAGTCAATCCCTTTCGATATAAAAATAAAAGACCTGTCATGATCACGGCATAAATGACAACAACTACCGGTGCCAGATTATATAGAAAATCATTAAAGTCTAAATGATCAACAGCCTGCCCGATCATGATGTTCGGCGGATCACCAATCAATGTTGCTGTTCCACCTATATTAGAAGATAAAATAACAGTTACTAAAAAGGGCATGCTCGTAATTTTAAGTATCCTTGTCAAGGTAAGAGTAATTGGTACGAGAAGAAGAACAGTCGTCACATTATCTAACAAAGCTGATCCAATTGCAGTCAATGTCCCTATTACAGCAAGTAGCGGCAGCGGTTTTCCTTGTACCTGTTGCGCAAGTTTGATGGCAATATATTCAAACAAACCATTCTGACTTGTAATGGAGACAAGAATCATCATTGAAAACAATAATGCAATCGTATTCCAATCAACGTGGTTCATGAAAGCAGAATCGGTGGTTGTAATTCCTGAAAGTAGCATGAGAAGACCACCGCCACAGGCAACGATCGCACGATTAATTTTCTCAGTTAATATGCCGACGTAAGCAAGAACAAATATGATGAGCGCGATGATCATTTCCAATCCATGCTGCCCCTTCCCTGTCCCGTTTCTAACATCGTATGACGAGCTGTTCGATTTCATGAATAGACTTCTATTTCCTTCTCAAACGAATAGAATGTACAAACTATCTCGTTTAAGGAGGAAGACAATGAGATCGAAACATGCAGTCTCAAGTATGGGCTCAGGGCTATTAGCAATAATCGTGATTGTTCTTGCAACTAGCGTGCTTTTTTCTTTAATTCTTCGTTTCACATCTGTATCAGAAAACGGACTGAGCCCGTTCATTATTGTTGCTACCGTTATTGCATTTTTTATAGGTGGATTTATTTCAGGTGGGAAAGGAGGAGAACGCGGTTGGCTACTAGGAGGAGGAACAGCCATTATGTACGTCATTCTCCTCTTTCTCATTCAGTATCTGGGTTACAGAATAAACATGAATCTTGAACAATTGCTTTACCATGCTGGTTATGGTCTGATTTGCATTCTAGGAGGAATCATGGGGGTAAATGTTAGAGGCGGAAATCATCGAGAGGCTTAGACGAACAAAGAGCGCCCTCTGATGAGGACGCTCTTTATTATGTTACTTGCTGTTTTCAGTGATTGATTCGCGGATAGCCGCTCGGTCAAACACCATTTTTGTACCGTCTGTAGTACGGATTGTAATTGTACCTTCATCCATTGCATCAATGATGCCGTGCATACCACCGATCGTTACAACTTTATTTCCTTTTTCTAAGCTTGCTTGCATTTCTTTCGTTTTCTTTTGACGCTTCTGTTGCGGGCGAATCAAAAGGAAATAGAAAATCGCAAACATTAGTAGAAGCGGGACTATATTCATTAACGTAGAACCCATATTCATTTCACCCCTTTCCAGCAATCATACAATCTATGGATTAAAAGTTTTTCGCATTTGGTTTATTAAACCCATATTGTTCAAAAAACTCATCCTTAAAGTCCAGGAGACGATCATCCATAATCGCCTGCCTAACTTGCTTCATCAAGTTTAACAGAAAATAGAGATTATGGTAAGTCGTTAATCTAAAGCCAAATGTTTCATTGGATTTTACAAGATGACGAATATACGCCCTCGAATAATTGCGGCAGACATGACAATCACAATTCTCGTCAAGCGGACGGAAATCACGTGCATATTTTGCATTTCGAACGACTAGACGACCATTGCTAGTCATTAGTGTTCCATTTCGCGCGATACGAGTAGGAAGAACACAATCAAACATATCCACGCCTCGAATAGCTCCGTCAATAAGAGAATCTGGTGAACCAACCCCCATTAAATAACGAGGTTTCTGAGTTGGAAGGTGAGGCGTCGTAAACTCGAGCACGCGATTCATCACGTCTTTCGGTTCACCTACTGAAAGGCCTCCAATAGCATAGCCCGGGAAATCAAGTGAAACAAGATCCTCAGCACTTTGTTTTCTTAACTCTTCATACTCTCCACCTTGAACAATTCCAAACAACCCCTGGATGTCTTTTCGTTCATGAGCTGTCAGGCATCGTTCAGCCCAGCGACTCGTACGCTCAACAGAACTTTTCATGTAATCAAATTCTGCTGGGTATGGAGGACACTCATCGAATGCCATCATAATATCAGAACCGAGTGCATTTTGGATTTCCATTGCGCCTTCTGGAGATAAGAATAACTTCTCACCGCTCATGTGATTCCGAAAATGAACGCCTTTTTCCTCAATCTGTCTCAGGTCACTTAAGCTAAAGACCTGAAATCCTCCAGAATCAGTAAGAATCGGCTGATCCCAGTTCATAAATTTATGAAGGCCCCCAGCTTCTTTGACAATATCATGACCAGGACGAAGCCAAAGATGATACGTGTTACTAAGGATAACGCCAGCGCCCATTTCTTTTAGTTCTTCTGGACTCATCGTTTTCACTGTCGCAAGTGTTCCAACAGGCATAAACATCGGTGTATCAAACGTACCATGTGGCGTGTGCAACTTTCCAAGACGTGCCCCACTTTGTTTACACGTTTTTATTAATTCATAGCGAATTGGTTCTGTCATTCTTTCGTACTCCCTTCCAAAATCAACATTGCATCACCAAAACTGAAGAAGCGATACTCTTCCTCAACAGCCGTGCGATAAGCAGAAAGCACAAAATCTCTTCCCGCAAGGGCACTCACGAGCATGATCAATGTTGACTGAGGCAGGTGAAAGTTTGTAATCAGCCCATCGATTGCTTTAAAAGTATAACCCGGATAAATAAAAATGTCGGTCCAACCAGAAGCTTCTTCAAATTGTCCATCATGTGCTGATGCCACGGTTTCAAGTGTTCTCGTTGAAGTAGTACCGACAGAAATGATTCGGCCTCCCGATTCCCTTACACTGTTCAACAGTTCAGCCGTGCCCTTTGTCAGTTGATAAAATTCCCCGTGCATTTCATGTTCAAGAATATTATCGACGGAAACTGGTCGGAAAGTGCCAAGACCCACATGAAGTGTGATAAATGCGACATGAACGCCTTTATCTTCAAGACGCTGAAGCATTTCTTCTGTGAAGTGGAGGCCAGCAGTTGGTGCTGCTGCTGATCCTCTATGCTTAGCAAAAACGGTTTGATATCGTTCTTGATCATCGAGCGTTTCAGTAATATAAGGTGGAAGAGGCATTTCGCCAAGCTGATCAAGAATTTCATAGAAAACGCCTTCGTATTGAAACTCTAATACACGTCCGCCATGTTCAAGTGACTCTTTGCATACGGCTGTTAGACGTCCATCGCCAAATGAAATCACAGTGCCTGGCTTAACTCGCTTAGCCGGTTTAACAAGAGTCTCCCATTGATCCTCTTCCATTTGCTTAAGAAGCAGCACTTCAATTTTAGCTCCTGTTTCTTCTTTTGATCCATACAATCTAGCTGGCATGACTCGTGTATCATTCAACACAAGACAATCACCGGGATTTATGTAATCCTCTAAATTGGAGAATTCGCGATGCTGAAGCTTTTGCTTTAATGGATCTAATACCATCAATCTGGACTTTGTCCGTTCCTTTAACGGCGTTTGAGCAATTAACCGTTCTGGAAGTTCAAAATCAAAATCATTTACGTTCATTTTATTCACCACTGTTTCTAGAAAGTGTTCAACTTTATTGATTTTACCACAGCTCTACCTGTTGGCGCACCCTTAAGGGGCAGTTCCCCTTCGACCATGTTGAAAATGGCGTTTGGAAAGCTGCCCCTTATCTGAACTTACCTATAATAAAAAAAAGTAAAGACAAGGCAATACTAACGACTATTGAGGTTACAATCGGGAAAAAAAACGTAGTGTTTCCTTTTTTGATTACGATGTCACCAGGTAATTTCCCAATAAAGGACCACAACACACCAATGGCCAAGAAGGCGATCCCTAAGATAATAAACAGTTTTGAAATTCCCATCGCTATTGAGGAATCTCCATACCAAAGTGATCGTATACCTGATGAGTAACCATTCGTCCACGAGGTGTACGCTGAAGAAATCCAATTTGAAGTAGATAGGGTTCATACACGTCTTCAATGGTATGACTTTCTTCACCAATCGTTGCTGCAATTGTATCTACTCCTACAGGACCTCCACGGAATTTCTCTATGATGGCTAATAGAAGCTTGTGATCGATATGATCAAGTCCAAGAGGATCGACTTGCATCATCTCAAGAGCCTGAGAAGCAAGTGAGTGCGAAATGACGCCATCCCCTTTCACCTGTGCAAAATCCCTTACACGTTTTAGCAAGCGATTGGCAATTCTAGGTGTCCCTCGCGATCTTCGGGCAAGTTCAACAGCAGCAGCGTGGTCCATTTCAACATCGAAAATGTCAGCTGTTCTCATTAAAATAGTTTGAAGTTCATCTTCAAGATAATACTCTAATCTACTCAGTACGCCGAAACGATCTCGTAAAGGCGCCGTTAATAGTCCAGCCCTTGTCGTAGCGCCTACTAGGGTGAACGGTGGCAGATCCAAACGAACAGATCTTGCCGTTTCGCCTTTTCCTATTACAATATCTAGACAGTAGTCTTCCATCGCAGGATAAAGAACTTCTTCAACACTTCGAGGTAGTCGATGTATTTCATCGATAAATAAAACATCCCCAGGTTCAAGGGCGGTTAATATAGCTGCAAGATCACCAGGTCTTTCAATCGCAGGACCTGATGTTGTACGCAAATTCACTTCCATCTCGTTTGCAATAATGGCTGAGAGAGTCGTTTTACCTAGACCAGGAGGGCCGTACAACAGCACATGATCTAAGGGCTCTTCACGCATTTTAGCCGCTTCAATAAACACTTCAAGATTTCGCTTTACCTTTTCTTGTCCAATATATTGACTTAATCGCTGAGGACGGAGGCTATATTCTACGGATGAGTCGTCACCGACCTGCTCTCCTGATAGAATTCGATCTTCCACTTTACTCCCTCCTTATTGCTTCAGCATAAGCTGAAGGGCTTTTTTAATATACTGATCTGTCGTTAGCGTTTCTTCAACTAGCTTTGGTTTAATCTTCTTAATTTCTCGTTCAGCATACCCAAGAGCTTTCAATGCTTCTAGCGCTTCTTCTAGCTCATGAGCACCCTCTTCTTGAACTTCATCCACTGCAAACAATCCCTCAGTGGGAGCGCCAAAGCCTTTAAGCTTACCTTTTAGATCTAGAATAATTTGTCTGGCAGTTTTCTTACCAACGCCAGGAAACTTTGTTAGAAATTTCTCATCTTCCATTTCAATGGCACTCACAACTTTATCAGGTTCACCAGTCGCTAAAATGGCCACAGCTCCCTTAGGACCGATACCGGAAACATTTAGAAGCTTCTCAAACAAAAGTCGCTCTTCCCGTGTTGGAAATCCATAAAGGGCAATGAGATCTTCTCTAACGTAATGATGCGTAAAAATTTGAATCGATTGATTACGGAACTTCTGAAATTCAAAAGGATTCCCACAATAAATTTTATATCCTATCGCATTCGACTCTACAACAATGTATTCTGTATCAATATATTCAACCGTGCCTTTAATATATTCTATCAAAGCTACTCTCTCCCCTGTACATACGAACATGTATTTCTATCTCTCCATTCTACCATAAAAAGATGAAAAGCGGAGACGAGCGTTTAGAAACGGAGATAAGCGTCTAAATCAAAAGAAGAACCTGCCCTTACTGGACAGGTTCTTCTTTTTTAATTTTAGAAAAAGACTGGATGACGTCTTCAAACTGATACCATGACTCTACTGGAATTCCTTCCATAAGCTGCTCTCTTCTTTGACTTTCTAGCTTTCCTACATCAATTTGAAAAAATGTTTGAATGACTTTCTCTTCTGCCGGAATTCCATCAAATATCGTAAGAATGCCATCCTCTGTTAATCCAAAATGTCCATTTTGTTTACTCGCAGGCGAAATATCTTCTAGATTCCGTTCAAATATCATTCGTCCTACTTCCTGATCTACAAGTTGCCAATCAGCGTATTGACTCCAAAAGTCTTCCATTGCCCATATGGTTTCATATACAGATTGGTTCGTTGAAACACCGTCCGCATAATTTGTTCTCAATACAACTTCAACAACTAGTGGTCCTTTTTCTTGAGTTTTGGTTCCTGTAACCGGTGATATGCCATCTCCTTCATAAGCCACGGCCGATGTTCCTCCAAGAACAAGAAGTACACCTAATAGAAGGAGTGGATAAAGGCTTTTCATATGTTTCCAACACCTTTCTTCCATTTTCAAGAAGTTCATGCCGTTAGCGTTTCCATTTTATTGAGGAATATGCATCAAAAAAAGCTACAGAAAAACTGTAGCTCACAATTGATCATAAACATCATCATTTATTTCAGCATTATGATAAACATCTTGCACATCATCGTTATCTTCAAGCATATCAATTAGCTTTAACATATGAAGCCCATCTTCATCTTCTAGTGGAGCATACGTTTCTGGAATCATCGTGACTTCAGTGGAAGAGAAACTTAATCCGCTCGCTTGTAATTGGTGCTTTACATCTTGGAATTCCTGGGGATCGGTATAAATCTCATAAGCATCCTCATTTGTTTCCATTTCTTCAGCCCCGGCTTCAATAACCTGAAGCATCAATTCATCTCCATCAAGATCATTTTCGGAACGATCGATCACAAGGAGACCTTTTCGGTTAAATAAGAATGAAACACAGCCATTTTCGCCCATATTCCCTTTATTTTTACTAAAAGCATGACGCACATCTGCTGCAGCTCGATTTTTATTATCGGTAAGTAGTTGAACCATAATGGCGGCACCACCAGGGCCATACCCTTCGTACGTCACGTTTTCATATTGAACACCGTCTAAATCCCCTGTAGCTTTCTTAATTGCTCGATCAATGTTTTCGTTA